>CAYMDI010000011.1:0-23836 GCA_964389165.1 uncultured Eubacteriales bacterium
ATCCGCTGGTTCGAAGAAGCCCGGGTGGACTTTCTGGAACAGCTGGGCTATGGCTACCACCGCCTGGAAGGAGAGGGGATCTCCGCTCCGGTTCTGGAGGCCAGCTGCCGCTATCTGGCTCCCCTGCGCTTCGGGGAGGAGGCGGTGATCACACTCACCCTCACAGCCTGCACTCCGGTGCGCTTCCAGGTCCGCTATGAGATCCGGGAGAAGGAAGGGGGAGAGCTCCGGGGAGAAGGGCAGACCAGCCACTGCTACATGGATGGGAAGGGCGCCCTTCTCTCCCTGCGCAAAGCCAATCCCGGGTTCTACCGCATCCTTCAGGGGGTCCTGGAGGAGCAGGGAGAGGGAAAAGAGAATAGAAAGGAAGGGAAGGATAAGAGATGATCCATAAGGAAAGGATCCACCATACAAATGATCAGGAAATCCGGGAGGGGGAGTATGTCACCTACTGGATGCAGACAGCCCAGCGCACCAGGGACAACCATGCCCTGGAGTATGCCATTGAGCAGTCCAACCGCTTCGGCAAGCCTCTTCTCGTGTATTTCGGCCTGACTCCGGATTATCCGGAAGCAGGGCGCCGGCATTATGCCTTCATGCTCCAGGGCCTGCAGGAAGTCCGGGAGGAGCTGGCTGCCCGGGGTATCGCCTTTCTCCTGCGCCTCACCTCTCCGGAGAAGGGGGCCCTGGAAATGGCAAAAAAAAGCCTCCTTCTGGTAACGGAGAAGGGATATACCCGCCTGGAGAGGCGCTGGCGGGAGCATGTGGCCGCAAAGGCCCCCTGCCCTGTGGTGGAGCTGGAGACCAACCTCATCCTCCCCAGCAGGGAAGCTTCCATCAAGCAGGAGTACTCCGCCGCCACCTTCCGGAGGAAGATTGCCGGGAAGATTCCGGGCTTTGCTGCAATCCTGCGCCAGCGGAAGGTCCGCTATCCCTCCCTTCTGCTCCAGCTCCCCTTCCCTAATGAAAGCCTGGAGGACATCCCCGGGCTCCTCCTCCGCCTGGGAGCCCATCCCCAGCCTGAGGAAGCAGTCTGGATCCAGGGGGGCTACAGCAGGGCCAGGGCCGCCCTGGAGGAATTCCTGGAGGAAAAGCTGCCTCACTATGCCCTGGAGCGGAACCAGCCTTCCGGGGATTATGCCTCAGGCCTTAGCCCCTATCTTCATTTCGGGCAGATCTCGCCTCTGGAAATCTGGCGGGAGGTCTCCCGGATTCCCGGTAAGAATGCCGAGGCTTTTCTGGAAGAGCTGGTGGTACGCCGGGAGCTGTCCTTCAATTATGTCCTGAACCAGCCTCTCTATGATGCCTATGAAGGCCTGCCCCAATGGGCCAGAGCCAGCCTGGAGAAGCACGCCGGAGATCCCCGGCCCATCCTCTACAGCAAAGAAGAGCTGGAAGGGGCTGCTACCCACGATCCCTACTGGAATGCTGCCCAGCGCCAGCTCCTCCGGGAGGGGCGGATTCACAACTATATGCGGATGTACTGGGGGAAGAAGATCCTGGAGTGGAGCACCTCCGCCAAAGAGGCTTTTGAAACGGCCCTGGATCTGAACAACCGCTATGCCATCGATGGCCGGGATCCCAATTCCTTTGCCGGGGTGGCCTGGTGCTTCGGCCTTCATGACAGGCCCTGGCAGGAGCGGGAGATCTTCGGGATGATCCGCTATATGAACGACAAGGGTCTGGAACGGAAGTTCCAGATGGCCCCTTATCTGGAGAAATATGGGGAGTGACCCCCTGATTCCTACTGGTCTTTTCGCATATGTAAGTAACAGGACGCAAGAAATGAGGGATTAGAATGGGAAGGGAAAAGGATATCGCTCTGGGCCTTAGGGCAGGAAAAGAAGATCCCAGGGCCATGGACACCCTGATAAGGGACTATCTCCCCTTCATCCGGGAGGCGGCTTACCGCAGCACAGGGACCTGGATCCGGGAGGAGGAAGACCTCTGGTCTGTGGCCCTTATGGCCTTTCATGAGGCGGTCCTCCACTTCCAGGAGGGACGGGGGCCTTTTATCCTTATGCCCGCCTGGTAATCCGCAGCCGCTGTCTGGATTACCTCCGGAAGGAAGGGCGCCGCCGGGAGCTCCCTGCTGACCCCGGCCTTTTCCAAGGCCAGCGGGAGGAAAGCCCCTTAGCCCAGGAAATCTGGAAGGCCCTCCAGAAGCCCCGGGAAGAGGCCCTGGGGGATGAGATCCAGGGAATCCGGGAGGAGCTTGCAGTCTATGGCCTGGACTTCCTGCAGATGGCTGAGGCCTCTCCCAAGGCGGCCAAGACCAGGGAAGCCTGCCGTCGGATCATCCGCCACCTCCTGGAATCCGGCTGGGAGCCTGGCAGGGAGGGGCGGCTTCCCCTGAAGGAGCTCAGGGAAGCGGGACTGGGCGGGGAGAAGCTTCTGGAGCGGCACCGCCGCTATCTTCTGGGGGGCTACCTGATCGCTGCTGGGGATTATCCTCTCCTTCAGGGATATCTCTTCGGGAAATAGGGCTGGGGTCTGTCTGATCTTTTTCAGGCAGACCCCCTTTTTCTTCCCCCTTCCTCCCGTATATCTATACAAGAAGTCCCAGGGGGATTAGAAAGGAAGCGGGGAAGATGAAAGGTATCATTACAGAAATACAGGGGAGGAAGGCGGCCCTTCTGAAAGAAAACGGGGAACTGGTGCAGGTCTCCAACCGGGGCTACCGGGTAGGACAGGAAGTCCGCCGCTCCGGAGCGCCGGCTCTGGCCAGCGCAGCTGCAGCCGCTGTGCTCCTCTTTGGAGGGGGCGTCGCAGCCTATGCCCTGCCCTATACCCATGTCACTTTGGATATGAATCCTTCCGTGGAATACACCTTGAATATCTTCGACCGGGTCATTGCTGCAGAAGGACTGGATGAAGACGGGGAGTCCCTGCTGGCAGGGCTGGATTTCCGGAACCTTACCATTGATGAGGCAGCAGAAGCCCTGGTAGAGGAACTGGAAGAGGATGGCTATTTTCAGGATGAGGCTGAAGATGAGCTCCTGATTGCTGTGGAAAGCCAGGGTGAGGAACGGAAGCTCCAGGTAGCCACCCGCCTTCAGGAAAAGCTGGAACTGAAAACCCAGAATATGGGGCTGGAAATGGCCATCATGGCGGTAACCATGAATCAGGAAGAACGTCAGGAAGCCCTGGGAATGGGTCTGTCCATGGGGCAGTACTATGCTATCCGTCAGGCTGTAGGGCCTAATAAGGATCCCGCAGAGATCCCCTGGAATCAATACAAGGATATGAACATGAAGGAACTCCAGGATCTGGCTAAGGAAAGAGTCCGGAGAGAGACGGAAGTGAAGGAAGGACAGGGTCCGATGGAAGAAGTCCGCACCCGGACGGAAAACCAGACCCAGACAGAAACCCAGACAGAAACAAAGACGGAGACCAGGTCAGAGACACAGAATCAGGCAGAGGCCCCAGGCAGCGGGGAAGGTTCCGCACCCCAGGGAGCAGGAAGATAAATTCGAAAATTGTTGCTCTGGATACGCATCTCTCCTTTCTCCTGTGATATAATGGGGGCAAGTTGAAGGAAAGAAGGAGGTGTGGGATGTCAGAAGGTTGCGAAGGCAGTCTCGGACAAGGCCGGGAAGTCATCGATTTAATCAGGAGCAAAGGGTTTTCTGAAACACCCATGGACAATCCCCTGGAAGTTCATTGCCAATGCGGGGAAACATTCCTGATGCGGACTTTTGAGAGCAAATGCCCCGGCTGTGGAACCGTCTACGGTGTGACCCCCTGTCATGCAGACAGTGTGGAGAATGTCCGGTCTGCCGGCAAAGACTACTAAACTGAATAGGAAAAAGCCGTACAGCATCAAGGCTGTACGGCTTTTTTTCCATCAGCGGATCAATACAGGAAGGATGATTGCAAATGGCAAAGACAAAAGAAGGACAGCGCAGGGCCAGGAACCGCCTCTTCCGGCGCATTGCCTGGGGTTATGGCCTCTTCTTCCAGTGGCAGAAGAAAGGCTTTGTCAGAGATCTCAAGCTGCTGGAGGAGAAGGGAGCCCTCAATCCCGGGGCCCGGGTCCTGGATCTGGGCTGCGGCACCGGGGCCTTGGCTGCAGCCCTCCTGGAGCGGGGCTGCAGCGTGGTAGGGGTGGATCCTGTAGAGGAGATGCTTCAGGTGGCCCGGAAGAAAGCGGGAAAAGAGGCTGTCTTCCTTCTGGGCTATGGAGAGGAACTGGTCTTTCCTGACCATTCCTTCGATCTGGTCCTGGCCTCCCATGTGGCCCATGGACTCCCGGGGAAGGAACGCCGCAGACTCTATCGCCGCATGCAGCAGCTCTCCAAGGGCTATGTGGCCCTCCTGGACTTCCATGGGAAGAAGGGGAATCTCCTCCTGCGCCTGGCGGAGACCGTGGAGGACAGCTATTACGAAGAGTTCCTGGCTGTGGGGAAGGAAGAGTTCCTGGAAGCCCTTCCTGGCGGGGAAATCCTGCCTCTGGGAGAGACCAGCGCCTGGTTCCTGGCCTCCTGGAAATAGGGGTGTTGAAAATTATCCCGCAGGTGATACAATGGGGCAGAGGTGAATATTATGAACTATAAGGAGAAACGGTCCATCATCGTCGTAGGCTGCGGACGGCTGGGCTCTACTATCGCATCCCTGCTCTCCGAGCGGAATCTCAATGTCATCGTCCTGGATATCGACCAGAGCAACTTCCGGAAGCTTGCTGCTTCCTACGGCGGGCTTACCAAGGAAGGGGACGGGACAGACATCGATATGTTGGAACGGGTGGGAATCAGGGAAGCCGGGGTTCTGGTGGCTACCACTAATGATGATGATGTGAACATCATGATCGCCCAGATCGCCAAGGAAATCTTCCATGTGGATGAGGTGATCACCCGGATTTACGATGCTTCCAAAGATGTCACCTGCAACCGGATGGGGATCCATGTAATCTCCCCTACCAGGCTCTCGGTGGATGAGTTCCGCCGGGTGCTCTTTAAGGAGGGCTGCGGACAATGAAAATCATGATCGTAGGAGGCCACGCTAAGGCCCACTTCCTCACAAAGGCCCTGAAGGAAAACGGCCATCAGGTCACCGTGGTGAACAAGGATAAGGAATTCTGCCGCCTCATCGCCCATACCCATGATGTGGTGGGGGTTTATGGAGATGGCACTAAGCCCTTCATCCTCCGGGATGCCGGGGTGATGGAAATGGATACAGTCATCGCTCTGTGCACAGATGATTCCTCCAACCTGGTGATCTGCGAGATCGCCAAGAAGCAGTTCAAGGTGAAGAATACCTTCGCCGTAGTCAACGACCCGAAAAACGTCCGGGTCTTCAAACGCCTGGGGGTGGATAAGGTCATCAGCTCCACGGGGATCCTTACCGATATGCTGGAGTATGAGGCGGTCATCGACAACCTCATCAACTACCTGCCCATGGAAAATGAGAAAATCATCGTTTCAGAATACATTGTGGATGTCCGCTCCCCCATCAGCGGAAAGAGCCTGAATGAGGTCCAGCTTCCCAGGGAGACTGTCATCCCCTACCTTATGCGGGATGAGAAGGTGATCTCTGTGGGGGGCACCACCATCTTCACCCCGGGAGACCGGGTCATCATCATCTGCCAGCGCCATGAGTTTGATGCCGTGACCCGGCTCTTCTATTGGAGATAGCCATGAAGGCTATCCTCCGCTATCTCTTTAATATGGACTTCGTCTCCAAGCTTTTCATCATGCTTGGAGCGATTCTTCTGGTCCCCTTCCTCATGCTGATCCCCTATCCGGAGGATATCGTCCATGGGGAATATTTCCTCTGGCCTGCTCTCTTCTCCATAGCCTTCGGCCTGCTCTTCCGGAGCAAGAAGCCCGATTCTGACAAGTTCCCCTTCTTCGGGCGCTCCCATGAAAGCGTTGTAGTGGTAGGGATCTGGATTTATGGCTTCATCCTGGGGGCCATGCCGTACTTCCTCTCCGGCCAGCTCACCTTTGTAGAGAGCCTCTTTGAATCTGTCAGCGGCTGGACCACCACAGGGCTCACCGTCCTGGAGGTGGAAGGGGTCTCCCGGATCTTCCATTTCTACAGGGCCTTCACCCAGTTCTGCGGAGGCCTGGGCTTCATCCTCCTGATGCTCATCTTTTCCGGAGGCAGCAGTGCCATGCAGCTCTTCTCTGCGGAAGGGCATCCAGATAAGCTGGAGCCCAACCTCCGGAGCACGGCTAAAACCATGATCCTTATCTATGTGGGGTCCAATATCCTGGGAACCACCGCATATATCCTGGCAGGGATGGACTGGTTCGAGTCTGTAATCCACTCCATGGCTGCCCTGGCCACAGGAGGCTTTGGCATCTTCAGTGCCAATATTGCAGCCTATGAGAGTCCTGCCATTGAATTCATATCCATTATCCTGATGCTTATTGGCGCAACCAACTTTGCCATTCTGGCGCTGCTGGTGAAGCGGAAGTTCCGGAAGGTGCGGCGCATCGGGGAACTCCGCTTTTTTGCAGCAGCCATTATCATTTCCACAGGGATCCTCATAGCCTCTGGCCTCTATCGTCTTTTCGGCACCTTTGAGGAAAGCATCAGAGCTGCTCTGTTTCAGATTGTGTCGGCCATCACAGGCACTGGCTTCTCCACGATGGACCTCTCCCGCCTGGAGGGGGGGATGATCCTCATTATGGTTTTCGTCATGGTCATGGGCGGGGCTTCCGGCTCCACCGCAGGAGGGATCAAATATACCAGGGGCTATGCCATGTACAAGAGCCTGCTCTATGGCATCAAGCGGAAATTCATGCCGGAACGGGCGGTCAATGAGGAAGCCATCTACAATGCGGAAGGAAAGCAGTACCTTTCCCCCCGGTATATGGAAGAAGTAGGGCGCTTCATCATCGCCTATATCCTCATCTTCCTCACAGGCTCCCTGCTCCTCACCTTTTCCGGGATGTCCATGGAAGTGGCTATGTTTGAATTCGCCTCAGCCTTCGGCACGGTAGGCCTCACCATGGGGCCCTCAGGACCTGGGACAGGTGATTATGTCCTCTGGGTGGAAATTGTAGGGATGATGCTGGGCCGACTGGAAATCTTCATCGTATTCACCTCTATCGTGGCCCTGATCCAGCGGGTGGCTACAAAGATCAAGGGTACCACCAGAAGCCTGTATTCATAAAGACGCTTGAAAAATCCATGGTCATGCACAGCTTTCTGCTGCGTCATCCAACCTGTTCTAAAGGGAGTATAACATGCAAAAAATCCTACAATATTTTCTGACCATGGATTTTGTATCCAAGCTCTTCATCATGCTTGGAATCATCCTCTTGGTCCCTCTCCTTATGATTATCCCCTATCCTGAGGATTTGATTTATGCCCGGCACTTTATCCAACCTGCATTTTTTTCCATGGCCTTTGGAATTCTGTTCCGGAGCAAGAAGCCTGATCCGGATAAATTCAAGTTTTTCGGACGCTCTCATGAAAGCGTGGTTGTAGTAGGAATCTGGCTCTATGCCTTTCTTCTGGGGGCCATGCCCTTCTTCCTTTGGGGCCAGGTGGACTTTGTGGGAGCTCTCTTCGAGGCGGTCAGCGGCTGGACCACCACAGGGCTCTCCGTCCTGGAACTGGAGAAGGTCCCCCATATCCTCATGTTCTACAGAGGCTTCATGCAGTTCTGCGGCGGCCTGGGCTTTGTGCTCCTGATGCTCATCTTCGCCGGGGGAAGCAGCGCTATGGAGCTTTTCTCCGCAGAAGGGCATCCGGACAAGCTGGAACCCAACCTCCGGAGCACAGCTAAAACCATGATCCTAATCTATGTTGGCTTTAATATCTTCGGTATTGCAGCATATATCCTTGCAGGGATGCCCTGGTTCGATTCTGTCTTCCATACCATGGCCGCCCTTTCCACCGGGGGCTTTGCCATGACACCGGCCAGCCTGGCAGCCTATGACAGCGTCCTTATTGAAGCCATCACCATCTTCCTTATGGTTGTCGGGACAACAAACTTCGGGATTCTGGCTCTTCTGGCCAAAAGGAAGTTCAAGAAAGTCCGGCGCATTGGGGAAGTAGGCTTCATGGGAGTCCTTCTCATCGGCTTCTCCCTGGTGGCCGCAGCAGCGGGAATCTCCGGACTGTATGCCAATTTCGGTGAGAGCTTCCGGATCGCCCTTTTCCAGATCGTATCCGGGCTGTCCACCACGGGCTTCTCCACCATCGACTTCACAACCTGGCATCCCAACATGCTCCTCCTGGTGACCCTTTCCATGATTATCGGGGGCGGGGCCGGATCTACCGCCGGCGGGATGAAGTTCACCCGGGTCTATGCCCTGTATAAGAATGCCATCTATGGCTTGAAGAAGCGATTCATGCCGGAACGTACTGTGAATGAGGGGCATATCTATAATGCGGACGGAAAGGTCTATCTGAGCAACCGATATATGGAAGAAATCGGCCGTTTCGCCTTTGTCTACATGACCTTGTATTTCCTTGGCGTCCTCCTCCTCACCTTTGCCGGCGTGCCCCTGGACAAAGCCATGTTCGAATTCGCCTCTTCCCTTGGAACAGCAGGCCTGTCCATCGGAGTGACAGTTCCAGGAACCAGTCACTTCATCCTCTGGGTCGAAATGCTGGGGATGATGCTGGGCCGCCTGGAGATCTTCATTGTACTGGTCTCCATAATCGCACTGATTAAGAAGGGTGTGAACTTTATCACCGGAGAGGAGAAGAACTTCTACTCATGAGATACGAGCGGGACAGGGAATATGCCCTGGCAGTGATCGATCAATGCCTCTATGGGGTCCTCTCCCTGACAGGACCGGAGGGGGAGCCCTACGGGGTCCCCATTTCTCCTGCACGGGAAGGGGAGTGGATCTGGTTCCATGGAGCCCTGGAAGGCAGGAAAATGAATATCCTTGCCGGAAACCCCATGGGGCACCTCACCTGCGTGGGAGAGGTGCGCCTGATTCCGGCCCGTTTCACCACCTGGTATCAGTCTGCCATGGCGGAAGGGGAGATCGAAATGATAACGGATCCAGAGGAAAAACGCCACGGGCTGGAGGTCATCAGCCGGAAATATGCCCCGGAGGCCATGAAAAGCTTTCAGGAAGAGGCCCGGAAGGGCCTGACGCGGACAGCCGTCTTCCGGATGCGCATCCGCAGCCTTACAGGCAAAGGCCGCCTGGACGTCCATGCTTAGGCGGGTCCTCTTTCCCATGGGCCCTCAGGACAGCCCCTTCCGGCGGCGCTTCTTCGAAGGCTGGTACTTCAAGGAAGTCAGCGCCGATGGCAGCCTCACTGTGAGCTTCATTCCAGGCTACAGCCGCACCCCGGAAAGGCAGGAGGCCTTCCTGCAGTACATCGTCCAGGGCCCCGGCCTGGAGTTCTCCGGCTCCATTTCCTATCCCCTGGAGGCGATCTCCTTCTCCAAGGCACCCTTTGCCATCCGCCTGGGAGAGAGCTCCTTCGGGGAAGAGGGCCTGATTCTGGAAGAGGAGGGCTTTTCAGGAAGGATCCGTTTCGGACCTTTCACCCCCATCCGCCGCAGTCTCTACAGCCCCACCATCATGGGGCCCTTTGCCTACATCCCAGGGATGGAGTGCAATCACGGCGTCCTGAGCATGGGCCACAGCCTGATGGGGACCCTGGAAATCCAGGGAAGGGAATATTCCTTCCAGGGAGGGCGGGGCTATCTGGAGAAGGACTGGGGGAGCTCTTTCCCCAAAAGCTACCGCTGGCTCCAGTGCAGCCATTTTGATGAAGACGCCTCCCTTTTCTTCTCCGAGGCAGACATCCCCTTCGGCCCTCTCACTTTCCGGGGCTTTCTCTGCATCTTCCGCTATCAGGGGGAAGAGCATCGCTTCGCCACCTATAACGGCAGCCGCTGTGAGGTGCGGAAGGAGGAGGAGGGCTTCCGGGCCATCCTGACGAAGGGCAGAAAGCGTCTGGAGCTCCGGGCCTATCCCGGACATGGACAAAACCTCCGGGCCCCCCGGGAGGGGGATATGGGCAGCCGCCTCATCAAGGAGGCCGTAAACGCCCGGGTGGAAGCAGACTTCCACAGAGGAGGGAAAGAACCACCTGTCTTCCTCATGGGAAGCCCCGGAGGCTATGAGGAAGTAGAACAGGAAAGCTGATGCACAGAAGGCCGGCGTCTAAGGCGCCGGCCTTCTGTGCATTCATATAGGGGTATTGTAAGAGAGGGCAGGAATCAGTCTTCCAGGGACACCAGGCGTTTTTCCCCGCTGATGGCCTGGATGGGAGCGATGTTCTGGGTCACCTCCAGGGTGCCCATGTAGTCTCCCTGGCTGTCCCTGAGGGCGAAGTAGCGGATGAGGATATAGTTGGGACCCATTTTGATCCAGAAATCCTCGCTGTCCTTCTTTCCGGATTTAAAGTCATTGACAATCCCTTCCACAATGTGCACGCTGGCTGGGGGATGGCAGTTGGCCACATCCCGGCCGATGACTGTACGGGCCCGGGGGAAGATCCGCTCCTTGGCCTCAGAGAAATATTTCACCCGGTCATAGCGGTCCACAAAGGTAATGTCAATAGGCAGCATATTCAGGACAGTCATCAGCTCTTCCAGGGTGAATTTTCCCGTGGGAAGGCTGACGATGCCATCGGCCAGCTGGCTGTCATCGGCGGCTGGCTCTTCCTCCTGATAGGCTTTGGAAGGTACCCAGGGGGTGGGCTCCTTGATCAGGCAGTAGCCGAACTCCCTGGTATCCTCAGCGATGGTGAGCCATTCGTCCTGGGTGAGGTTCTCCAGGAGCATGGGGATCATGATTTCCTCTTCTTTAAAGATCATTTCCCGGACCTTAGTGAGGCTTTCCCGGATTCCGGCTTCGAGAATCGGGTCGGCAGACTCCATCTCCCGGATATCCTGGAGGTTGCTTTTCAGCATGGCCCGGATTTCGTCATCCACTCCCCACATCACTTTCGGGGGAGCGCTGATGCCATATTTCTCCATATAGGGGAAGAAGAGGTTCTCCTTCTTCTGGTAGTGGATGTTGATCATCTGGAGCTGCTCGAAGGCAGCCCGGAGTCTGGAGAGATCCTTGGCTTCCAGGCTGCCCTCGATTTCCTGGATCAGCTTTTCCAGGGCCTTGTTCTCCCGGAAAAGGGTGTTCACTGGATGCCCGGGAATGAGTTTAGGCTCATTGGGCATATGAATCTCTTCAATAGAGCCTTTGAAGACCGAGGCGTGGACATCACAGAGGCTCTGGATCTCCTCTACAGCCGTGCCGCTTTCGATAAGAGCCTGCTCAGCTTCCGTAATCTCGCTGGCCGCCACCCCGTCGAAGTGCTCTGCAAAAAGGTCCCGGACCTGGTCCACTGTCTTCCCTTCATGAAGCTGGCGGATGATCTCCTTCAGGACGGCTTTGCGCTCTTCCTTCCTGGCGGCTGCCTGGGGGTCCTGGGCTTTGTTTTCTCTGTTGTTGATTTCTGCGCTCATGGGTCTCTCCTTCTGTTTTTTCCTCTGCATTTCTTCTGGTGTGTCAGTCCCGGACCTGAAAGCCGGCTGCGGCAAGGGCCTCCCGGATCTTTTCCAGGGGGATTTTTTTCAGGGCCCCGCCCTTTTCCAGTGTCATGATCCGCCCTGCTGTTTCCAGCATCCCCGGGAGGAGGATGTCTTTGAAGCCAAGGGCAGCCATGATCTCCCGGATTTCCGGATGCTCCTTCACCAGCTGGTATACAGGGGTCTTCAGGCTGATAATGCTCATGGCCACACCTTCTTCCTTCGTTGTTCTGATTAAAGTCTACTAATTAAGTTGGGATTAATCGGTATCCTGAGATACCGATTAATGCAGATGCCCGGAAGTTATTGACATATGCCTGTTCCTCTCATAGGATAGGAAGGGAAGAAGTCAGGAAAGGGGAAAAGACATGCCCAGACCAAGGAAATGGAAGAAAGTCTGCGGGCTGCCTCGCTGGCGGCGCTTTATGCCTATGGGGGAGGAGCTCCCGGGAACAGAGCCCCTCTGGGTGACTGTGGAAGAATATGAGACCTTGCGCCTTATGGACTATGAGGGGCTGACCCAGGAGGAATGCGCCAGACAGATGGAGGTCGCCCGGACCACGGTTCAGAGCCTCTATGGCAGCGTGCGGCGGAAGCTGGCCCAGGCCCTGGTGGAGGGCCGGACCCTGGAAATCGGGGGAGGGCATTTCCGCCTCTGCCCCAACCGCCTGCCAGAAGGGCCATGCTGCGGGGGCAGGCATCGGAAAAATGAAGGAGAAGATCCTGCAGAAGGATCAGAAGGAGAGGAGAATAAGAATGGAAGAGCAGAATAAAGCAGCCAGTATGAAAAAGGAGCCCCATAAGGACAGCCGAATCGGCAAGGTCATCGGGGTGGTAAGCGGCAAGGGGGGTGTAGGGAAATCCCTGGTCACCAGCCTCCTGGCTGTAGAGATGAAGAAACGAGGCTACCGGGTGGGGATTCTGGATGCGGATATTACAGGACCCTCCATCCCCAAGGCCTTTGGGGTGAGGGGCCCCCTCCTGTCTTCCGCAGATGGCCGGGTCTTTCCCAAGGAAAGCCAGGAGGGAATCCGGATTGTGAGCATCAATCTCATGCTGGAACGGGAGGAGGATCCTGTCCTCTGGCGGGCTCCGCTGGTCAGTGGCACGGTGAACCAGTTCTGGCAGGAGGTTGTCTGGGAGGATATCGACTACCTCCTGGTGGATATGCCCCCGGGAACAGGGGATGTCTCCCTCACCGTCTTCCAGTCCATCCATCCGGATGGGATTGTGGTGGTCACCTCCCCCCAGGAGCTGGTTTCCATGATTGTCTCCAAAGCGGTGAAAATGGCGGAGATGATGGCTATTCCCATCCTGGGCCTGGTGGAGAACCTCTCCTATTTCCGCTGTCCGGATAACGGCAAAGACTACCAGATCTTCGGAGACAGCCACCTGGGGGAAATCGCCAGCAAGGAGAAGCTGGCCGTTCTGGGGAGGATTCCTGTGGACCCCAGCCTGGCCGCCCTGGTGGATGCCGGGAAGATCGAAGCGGTGGAAGAAGCCTACCTGAAGGAAGCAGGAGACATCCTGGAGAGCCTCTAGCTCTTGCGGAAAAACAGCATATGCGTTACACTGATACTGATGCGAATGATTCCCATTTGCATCAGTACTTTATTATGAAAGAAGGTTCCCCATGTCACCCATAAGACGAAATCTCGCCCTTCTGGCCCTTCTGGCCCTTTCCCTTCCACTGGCCGGCTGCTCCGCCGGGGTAAAAGAGAAGGAAGGCCTTCTCCTGGCCACGGCCATCGAGCCTGTAGCCTCAATTGTCCGTGAAATCGCCGGACCGGAGGCGGAGATCATCAACCTCATCCCCAAAGGGGCCAGTCCGGAAACCTATGAGCCCAGCCCCCGTGAGGTAGAGGAATTCAGCCAGGCAGACCTCTACTTCAGCCTGGGCCTGCCAAGCGAGACGGCCAGCCTCCTCCCAAGGGTGGGGGGGACCCTTGTCGCCTTGGAGGAGGCTGTTTCCGCAGCCCATGAAGATCTCTTCTTCCACAGTGAAGAAGAGCATGAAGCGGAAGAAGAAGGAACCCATGACCATGGAGAGGGACGGGACCACCACATCTGGGTCTCCCCGGTCCGGGCCATGACCATGGCGGAAGAAATCGCCAAGGCCCTCATTGAGGCGGATCCGCAGAATGCAGAAGCATACAGGGATAACCTGGCAGGTTATCTTTCCCAGCTGGAGAAGCTGGATGCGGAAATCCGCCATCTTCTCCAGGATGAGGAGAACCGCTCCTTCGTCATCTTCCATCCTGCCCTGGGATACTTTGCCACGGATTACGGACTGGAGATGATCCCCCTGGAGGAGGAAGGGAAGGAAGCCGATCCCGGACGCCTCATGGAGGTGGTAGGCCTGGCCAGAGAGGCTGGGGTACAGGGGATCCTGACAAATGATGAAGCTGATCCCCGGCAGAGCGAAGCCTTCGCCCGGGAGATTCAGGGTGAAGTGATATTCTTCAACATCCTGGAAGGGGATTACCTTTCCATGATGGGCAAGCTGGCAGAAGCGGTGAGGGAGGCTCTGTGAGCCCCGGAGCCCCGGCCATCGAGGTCCGGAACCTGAATGTGCGCTATGGAAGCCACCAGGCCCTGGAGGAAATCAGCCTCCGGGTAGAGGAAGGGGATTATCT
Source organism: uncultured Eubacteriales bacterium (assembly GCA_964389165.1). Classification (GTDB taxonomy): domain Bacteria; phylum Bacillota; class TC1; order TC1; family TC1; genus CAYMDI01. Next base: position 14,098 of record CAYMDI010000011.1, read on the forward strand.
GGCCATCATGGGCCCCAATGGTGGGGGGAAGTCCACCCTCCTCAAGGCTATTCTCGGCCTGAAGGAGACCGCAGCAGGGGAAGTCTCCATCTTCGGAGGCCGGGTGAGCCGGAACAGGCACCTTATCGGCTATGTCCCTCAGATCTCCCTGGCAGACAGGGATTTCCCCATTACTGTAGAAGAAGCAGTACTGGCAGGAACCCTGAAGCCAGGCTTCAGCCTCTTCCACCGCTATACCAGGAAAGACAGGGAAACCGTTCGGGAAGCCTTGGCAAAGGTGGGCCTGGGGGGCTTGGAGAGGCGCGCCATCAGCGCCCTTTCCGGAGGGCAGTATCAGAAGATGCTCATTGCCAGAGCCCTGGCGGCAAAGCCCCGGATCCTCCTCCTGGACGAACCCACCTCCAATGTGGATGCAGGCTCCAGCCAGGAGATCTATACCCTCCTGGGAGAGCTGAACCGGGAGCTCACCATTCTCCTGGTGACCCATAATGTCCTGGCCATATCCAGCCATGTCCGAGGCCTGGCCTGTCTGAACCGCAGCCTGGTATACCATGGGGATCCCTCCCTGACTCCGGAAGTGGTGGAGGCCCTCTATGGCTGTCCTGTGGAGCTGGTGGCCCATGGAGTGCCTCACCGGGTTCTGGGAACCCATGAAGGAGGGGAAGAGCATGCTTAGAGACCTCCTGGCGTATGAGTTCCTCCAGAACGCCCTGGGTGCAGGAATCCTGGCCAGCCTTCTGGCTGGCCTCACAGGACTGATCCTGGTAGAGAAGAAGATGATCATGATGTCCGGGGGCATCGCCCATGCCTCCTATGGGGGGGTGGGACTGGGCTACCTACTGGGCTTCCCCCCTCTCCTGGGGGCCTTCGGCTTCTCCATAACAGCCGCACTGGCCTCTGGTTTCATCCGCCGCAGAGGGGGCACCGGGGGAGAGCTGGTCATCGGCCTCTTCTGGTCTCTGGGGATGGCTCTGGGAATTTTCTTTGTGGCCCTGATACCAGGCTACCCCCCTAACCTTTCCGGCTATCTTTTCGGGAATATCCTTTCTGCGGGTCCCACGGATCTCATCCTTCTTCTCAGCCTCTTCCTTGTCACAGGAGCTATCTTCGCTGCCTTCTGGCAGGCTTGGAAGGCCTACCTCTTCGATGAGGAGTTCTCCCGGATCAGGGGGCTGCCAGTGGTGATTCTGGAATCCCTCCTCCTGATCCTCATCTCCCTGGCTGTGGTAGCCCTGATCCGGATTGTAGGGATCATCCTGGCTCAGGCCCTGCTCCTGGCCCCTGCAGCCACGGCCCGCCTCTGGTTTCAGGGCCTTGGGAAGCGCATTGCCGGCTCCATGGCCGTGGCCCTGGCCAGCACCCTGGGGGGCCTGGCCCTCTCCTATTACCTGGACCTCCCCTCCGGGGCTTTAATCGTCCTGGTGGCCGTAGCCATCTTTGCCCTTTCCTATGGCCTCAAGGGCCTGTGGATCAGATGGCAGGAAGGGAGGCTGGGATGATGGATGAATTCAGCAGGCTCCTGAAGGAACAGGGGCTGCGCTGCACCCCGGGACGCAAAGCCATTCTGGAAGTCCTGGGAGAAGCAGGAAGGCCCCTGGATGCCCAGGAGATCTTCCTGTCTCTTCAGAAAGGGACAGGAAAGCAGAGCCTTTCCACTGTCTACAGGGCCCTGGAGGTTCTGGAAGCCCGGGGGCTGGTGCGCCAGAGCTATCAGGGAGAACAGGGGGAGGCATACTACGAGCCGGCCCTGGGAAGCCATCGCCACTATCTCCACTGCCGGAGCTGCGGGGCGGTCCTCCCTCTGGAAGGCTGTCCCCTGGGGGATTATGAGGCGGCCCTGGAAAGGCGTACAGGCTACCGGATCACCGGGCATCGCCTGGACCTTTATGGAGACTGCCCCCAATGCCAGAGAAAAGAAGCCGGACATTTTTAGGAATGTCCGGCTTCTTGCTTTTTGTCTGTGAAGGCTCAGTCCTTCATTTTTTTCAGAGCCATATCGGAGAGGGTCCCGATGGGGCAGGCCTGGCACCAGGACCGGGGCTTGTAGAAGAGGCTGATAAGCAGGCCCAGGACCGTGGTGGTCATCATCATGCTGTAGAGTCGGTAGGCCAGATGGGTCAGCCAGGGAATTCCCGGACTCCAGCTCAGGAGCTGGGGGATGGGGCTGGGGAGGGGGAAGGCTACAAGGAAGCGCAGCTCCTCCATGGGATCCATGGCCCCCATGGCCACCCGCAGGGTGCTTCCGGCAATCAGCAGGAGGCTGGCAGCGAAATAGGTCAGGAAGGCAAAGGGCAGATCCCAGCGGAAGAAAGCCGGGGGCAGCGCCCTGGACTTGGTCCGGCTGGCCTTCTTGGCGGCCTTCATGAGATCGATCCGGGGGCAGTAGTGCTTGCACCAGACCTTGTCCCTTTCCCGGAAAAGGAGGAAGAAGGGCAGGAACATGCAGAGGAAGCCGGCCAGGGCTGTGTGGATATTCACCAGGCCCAGGGTGAAGAAGGCAAGGGGAATGAGGAAGAGGGGCGCTTTCCTTTTCATCCTGCTCATTCTTCCAGGAGGGCCTGAATCTCCTCCTCCAGCATTTCCCGGGACATGGCTCCCAGATGGAAGGCCCGGACGATTCCCTGGCCATCAATGAAGAAGGTCGTGGGGATGGACATCACCCCATAGTCCGAGGCAGCCCTGGTAGCAGGATCGAAATACACGGGGAAGGTATAGCCTTTTTCCGCAATGAAACGCCGGGCGGCGGATTCCGTCTCCCTGCCGCCATCCACCAGGTCAGCCATGATGAAGGAGACCTCCTCCCCGTGTTCCAGGAAGGCCTCCTGGAAATAGGGCATCTCGCTCTGGCAGGGAGGGCACCAGGAAGCCCAGAAGTTCAGGACAACAGGCTTCCCGGCAAAGTCCTTCAGGGTCACTTTCTCCCCCTCCCAGCTGGTGAGGAGGAAATCCCTGGCAGGGTAGTCCTCCGTCTGGGCCGGGGGCTCAGGGAGAGCCTCTTCCTGGTAGGTCTCTCCCAGGTAGAGATAGGCGAAGTAGCTGAGGGCCAGGAAGGCTCCGAAGGCTCCCAGGGCGATGATCGGCGCATATTTTTTCATGTTGCCTCCTAGATAATCAGAATGTCAGGAAGGCCAGAAGCCTTCCAAACTGGCCGGTGAGGATGAGAATCCCCATGAGGATCAGAAAGATCCCTGACCAGAAGGTGATGGCCTCCCCATGGCGCTTCAGGAAGTCCAGTCCCTGCTTCAGCTGTTCCAGAAGCAGGGCGCTGAAGAGGAAGGGCAGGCCCAGGCCGGCCGAATAGGCCAGGAGCAGCCCTACCCCCTGCCAGAAGCCCCCCTGGCTGGCAGCCAGGGCCAGGGCAGAGCCCAGGAAGGCTCCGATGCAGGGAGTCCAGCCCAGGGCGAAGATGATGCCGAAAAGGAAGGTGCTGAAGCTGCCCCCCTGTCCCTGATGGAAGGCCAGGCGCTTGCTCTTGTTCAGCAGGGGGATTTTCAGGAGCCCTGTGAAATTCAGGCCGAAGAGGATTACTGCCAGGCCTGAAACCACATTCACCACCCCCTGATAGCGGCTCAGAGCCGCTCCCAGGGAGCCGGCAAAGGCCCCCATGAGGGTAAAGATCAGGGTGAAGCCGGCTATAAAGGAAAGGGCCCCGGTAAAAGCCTGCTTTGGGCTCTTGCCCATGGCCCCGAAATAGCTGAGATAAAGGGGGAGCATGGGAAGCAGGCAGGGGGAAAGGAAGGTGATGATCCCTTCAAAGAAGGAGATGAAATATGCCATTGTAAGACCTCCTGTACTTCAATTCATCATACAGGAGGAATCTCTTGAGAATCGGTGATTTCATCACTAAAATATGCTACCATGAGAGCAGGAACATCACTGGTGATTACAAGGAGGCAGCCATGACGGATATGAAGATCATTGCAGATAGCAGCTGTGACATCTCTCCGGAGGAGAAAGAGCGCCTGGAGGTGGCTCTTGTCCCTCTGACCCTTACCCTGGGTGAGCAGGAATTTGTGGATGACGATGCCCTGGACCTTCCGGATTTCATGGCCCGGATGAAGGCCTATCAGGGGAAGGTCTCTTCCGCCTGCCCCTCCCCGGGAGCCTTCCAGGAGGCCTTCCAGGCAGCTGGGAGCTCCATTTGCATTACCATCTCTGAGAAGCTGTCAGGGACTTACCAGAGCGCCCTTCTGGGGAAGGAACTGGCGGAGAAGGAAGGAGCCCGGGCCGAGGTGGTGGATTCCAAGTCTGCCAGCGCCGGGGAAGTCCTTCTGGTGTATAAGATCCGGGAGTGGATGGAAGAGAGCCTTCCCTATCAGGAAATTGCAGAGCGGGCCCGGGCCTTTGCGGATACCATGAAGACCTATTTCATCCTGGACAGCGTGGAAAACCTGGTGAAGAACGGCCGGATGAACAAAGTGGTGGGGACCCTGGTCCAGGTCCTGGGGGTCAAGCCCATCATGGGTGCGGACGGGGAGGGGAATATCGCCCTCTTCGGCCATGCCAGGGGACGGCGCCAGATTCTGGAGAAAATGGCCGGGCTGGTGAAGGAGAGCGGGAAAGAGACAGAAGGAGAGCTTCTGGTCATTGCCCATAACGACAACTGGCCCCTGGCCAGAGAGCTGGAAGGGCTGATCCGGGGAGCATACCGTTTTCGGGATATCCTGGTGGTCCAGACCCGGGGCATCAGCTCCATGTATGCCAATGACAAAGGCCTGGTCATGGCCTTTTAGGAGGATGTAGAGAATGCGCATGCACAAGGCCCTGGTGGTCTATGACAGTTTTTATGGGAATACCCAGGCTATCGCTGAAGCCATAGCCGGGGCCCTGGAGGGAGAGGTCCTGCTCCGGAGAGCAGCAGACCTCAAGGGGGAAGCCCTGGAGGGAAGCTATCTCTTCGTGATAGGCTCCCCGACCCGGGCTTTCCGCCCAGCCCCTGATGTAGCGGCGTTCCTGCGGAACCTCCCGGGAGAGACCATCCGCAAATCGGATTTCCTCTTCTTCGACACAAGCTACCAGACAGGAGAGATCAAGGTAGCTATTCTGCGGTTCATGGCAGGGATCTTCGGCTCTGCAGCACCGGCCATGAGCAAAGACCTGCGGAAGCGGGGAGGCCGGGTGCTGGGGCATCGCAGCTTCTATGTTACAGGGGAGAAGGGGCCCCTGGCCCCTGGTGAAGGGGAGCGCGCGGCAGCCTGGGTCCGGGGGCTCTCCCTGTGAAGCCCCTTGGCAATTCCTGGGATGCCCTCCTCCAAGAGGAGTCCCGGAAGCCATACTACCTGAGCCTGCGCCAGTTCCTCCTGGAGGAATATAGCAGTAAGGCGATCTACCCGGCCATGAAGGATATCTTCACGGTCTTTGCGGCTGTGCCGCCGGAAAAAGTGCGGGTAGTGATTCTGGGACAGGATCCCTATCACGGAAAAGGACAGGCCCATGGCCTGTCCTTCAGCGTCCTGCCCGGAGTTCCCAAGCCCCCATCCCTGAAGAATATCTTCAAGGAGCTGGCCGGGGATCTTGGCTGCCCCGAGCCGGAAAGCGGCTGCCTCCTCCCCTGGACCGCCCAGGGGGTCTTTCTCATGAACACAGTCCTCACCGTAGAGGAAGGGCGCCCCGGCTCTCATCGGGGCCGGGGCTGGGAGACCCTGACGGACCGGGTTGTGGAAGCTCTCTCCCGGGATCCGGCTCCCAAGGTCTTCCTCCTCTGGGGGCAGGATGCCCGAAGCAAGAAGGCCCTTATCAGCAACCCCGCCCATCTGGTCCTGGAAACCGTCCACCCCAGCCCCCTCTCCGCCCACCGGGGCTTTCTGGGCTGCGGCCATTTCTCCAAAGCCAATGACTTCCTCCGGGCCGCCGGCCGGGGGGAAGTGGACTGGTGTGCCCTGTGATCCGCAAGGACTATCTTCTGGACCAGCTCTCCCTCCTTGCAGCCCGGGGAGGAAGCCTCCTCTTTCCAGAAGGTGAGGGGCTCTTCCTCTACAGGCCGGAAGGGCAGGGAGAAGGAGCCAGGCTGGGGGAGGAGCTCTGCCGCCTGGCCCGGGAAGGGAAGATCAATGAGGCGGAGGACCGCCTCTTCCAGGTTTTGGATCAAGGTTCCAAGGCCATGATCCTGGAAGGGGGGATCCGCTTTTACGACTTCCTCCTCCACCTCCCTGAGAACGATCTGGCTGCCGCTGGCTTTACGGAAGAGGAAATCGGGGAAGGCTTTCAGGACCTTCTGGAGGAGTTGGGCCTGCGGGATATCTTCTTTCAGGTTTTTCCTGTATAATGAAGAGTGGCACAAATACAGAAATGAGGAAATGAATGGAAAACAAGACATTTAGCGATCTGGAGCTTTCAAAAGAAATCCAGCGTGCAGTGAAGGACCTAGGGTTTGAAGAGGCTACAGCCATACAGACAGCGGCGATCCCCCTGATTATGGCAGGACGGGATGTCATCGGGCATTCCCAGACAGGGACCGGGAAGACAGCCGCCTTCGGGATTCCCGCCATTGAAGCCATCGACCGCAAGGATGGGAAGAACGTCCAGGTCCTGATCGTCTGCCCCACCAGGGAGCTGGCGGTCCAGGCCTGCGATGAGATCCGCAAGTTCGCCAAATACATGGAAGGGGTGAAGACCGTCTCCGTTTACGGAGGGCAGCCCATTGACCGCCAGATCCGGGCCCTGAAGTTCGGGGCTAATATCGTGGTGGGGACCCCGGGACGGATCATGGATCTGATGCGCCGGAAGGTCCTGCGCCTGGGCGCTGTGAAGATGATCGTCCTGGACGAGGCAGATGAGATGCTGAACATGGGCTTCAAGGAAGACGTGGAGACTATCCTCCGGGATGTGCCGGGAGACCGGCAGACCATCCTCTTCTCTGCGACCATGAGCCCGGAGATCATGAAGATCACGGAAGAATTCCTCACAGATCCGGAACTGGTGCGCATCGCCCATCAGCAGCTTACCGTCCCCACCATCGAGCAATACTATTTCGAAGTCCCCCGGGGCCGGAAAACAGATGCGCTGTGCAATGCCCTGGATGTCTATGATCCCGGGAAGTCCATCGTCTTCTGCAATACCAAGAAGCAGGTAGAAGAGCTGCAGAATGAGCTCCAGGCCAGGGGCTACCTGGCTGCAGGCCTTCACGGAGACATGCGCCAGCAGTCCAGAGACCAGACCCTCCGGAGCTTCAAGAGCGGCCGTACAGAGATCCTCATCGCAACAGACGTGGCGGCCAGAGGGATTGACGTGGAGGATGTGGACATCGTCTTCAACTACGATATCCCCCAGGACGAGGAATATTATGTCCACCGCATCGGCCGTACAGGCCGGGCCGGGAAGAAGGGGAAATCCTACTCCTTCGTGGTAGGCCGGGGCCAGCTCCGGGAGATCCGGGACCTTTCCCGCTATACAGGGAAGAAGATCCTCCTCCAGGCCATCCCCACCAATGCGGATATCCATGAGATAAAGCAGCTGGAGCTTGTCCAGGAAATCAGGGAAGTTCTGGAAAGCGGCGAAAGCCTCTCCCAGTATGTGCCCCTTGTAGACCAGCTCTCCGGGGAAGAGTATACCTCCCTGGACATCGCCCTGGCCCTGATCCGCCACCGCCTCAAGGTGCTGGAGGAGAGCAACCGTCTCAGCGATGACCTCCATATTAGCTATGAACAGGAAAAGGCCAGACCTGGAGAAGGCGGGAAAGGGAAAGGGCCTAAGGAGAAGATGGTCCGCTTCCGCATCGATATCGGACGGGGAGCCGGAGCGGGAATTCCCGTGATCCTCAGCGCCGTGGCCAGTGCCACGGGCCTCCCAGGCTATCTGGTAGGGAAAATCGAAGTAAAGGAAAAGAACAGCACCTTCGACCTTCCGGAAAAGCATCAGGACCTGGTCCTGGAACGGATGCAGGGTGTTGAGATTAAAGGCCGGGAGACCACCACAGTCCTGGCTCCTAAAAAGCCCCGGAAGCGGGAGGAGGAGTTTTCTCTGAAGCCCCGCCGGAGCAGCGGCTATGCCGGCCCCCGGAAGCCCCGGCGGCCATAGGCAGCAGGAAACAGGCAGAGAGGAAGAAGGAAGGAGCAGGACAGCCATGATGATCCGTCAGGCCGTGCCGGAGGACATCCCCCGGATTGCAGAAATATATAATGAGTTTCTGGAGGACCTCCGGGATCTTTCCGGAGATCCCTACTTCGATTTCACCTCCCTTTCCCTGGAAGCCCGGGAGGCTATCCTCCGGGAGCGCTTTGCAGCAGGGAAAGGCACAGTGGCTCTGGCCATGGAAGAGGAAGGGGGCCCTCTGGCAGGCTTTGTCTCCATGGCCGTCATCCCCTGCTTCCTTTCCGTCTCCGGTGTCGGGGAAATCGGATATATAGAAGGAGCATATATCAGGAAGGCCTTCCGCAGGACCGGGATCCTCCGGAAGCTGGAAGACCTCCTGGTCCGGGATGCCAGAAGCCGGGGCCTGGACTGGATGGAACTGAACACCCTGGTGGGGAACGAAGGGGCCAATGCCAGCTGGGAACGCCTGGGCTACCGGGTCTTCCGGCTCCAGTGGCGGAAGGACCTCCGTGGCTAGCCGGGCCCTGGTCACAGGGGGCACTGCAGGCCTGGGCTTTGAAACAGTCCGGGGCCTTCTGGAAGGAGGCTGGGAGGTAGATTTCACAGGAACCTCCCGGGAAAGAGGAGAAGCCGCCCTGAGGGCTCTTGACAGCCTGGGCCTGAAGGGCCGGGCCAGAGCTCATGTCCTGGACCTCTCCAGCCGTTCCTCCCGGGAAGCTTTCAGCGCCCGCCTTCTTGGAGAGGGACAGGTTCTGGACCTCATGGTGAATAATGCAGGGCTGCTTCTGCCCCGGCTGGAGAGGACAGCAGAAGGGCTGGAAAAGCATTTCCAGGTGAACTATTTGGGGCATTTCCACCTCAACGCCCTTCTCTATCCCCTCCTCAGCCCCGAGGGGCGGATCCTCCACCTGGGCTCCCTTTCCCATCACAAAGCCATCCTCCGTCTGGAGGATCTTTCCTTTCAGGAAACCCCCTATACCCGAATGGCCGCTTATGGACAGTCCAAGCTGGCCCTGACCCTCTATGGCCTTGAGCTGGCCCGGCGCCTGTCCGGCACGGAGCAGCGCTCCATTGTCACCCATCCGGGAGTCTGCAACACCAGGATCGTCTCCCGCTACCTTCCCGGGCCTCTGGGCCGGGTTCTGGATCCCGCAGCCTGGTTTCTGGGGATCACCAAGGCCCCGGAAGGGGCCAGGCACCTGCTCTATGGCGCTCTGGCGGATCTTCCCTCCGGGGCTTATGTAGGACCGGCAGGAGGACGGGAGTGGAAGGGAGAGCCAGGCTTCTGCCGCCTTTCCCCCGAAGCCCGGGATGAAAAGCTGGGAGAAGCCCTGTGGCAGAAGAGCGAGGACCTTCTGGGCATCACTTTCCCCCTGCCCCCCAAGAGGTAAGGATATGAAAGAGAAAAAGTACATCCTGGCTTTGGACCAGGGCACCACCAGTACCCGGGCCATTCTCTATGGAAGAGGAGGGGAGGCCCTTGGGGAAGCCCGGCGGGAGATCCGCCAGCATTATCCCCAGCCAGGCTGGGTAGAGCATGATCCCATGGAAATCTGGGAAGGGGCCCTATGGGTCATGAAGGAAGTCCTGGCAGAGAAAGGGGCTTCTCCCGAGGATGTGGCAGGGATCGCCATCACCAACCAGCGAGAGACCACTGTAGCCTTTGACAGGAAGGGCCAGCCTCTGCACAGGGCCATTGTCTGGCAGT
>CAYMDI010000012.1:0-23000 GCA_964389165.1 uncultured Eubacteriales bacterium
CATGGTCGTCAAACATATGTCGGGATGGTGCCCATTGTTTCAGGAGAGATCGGGGAGGACCTGACGGAGTACTACTATAGCTCGGAACAGACCCTCTCAGCTGTTGGCCTGGGTGTGCTTGTGGATGCAGATCGGAAGGTCCTTTCTGCGGGTGGCTTTATCATCCAGCTAATGCCAGGTGCGGCTGAAGAGCTGGGCCTTCTCCTGGACCAGCGGGTGCAGGAACTGCCTCCACTGAGCGCATACTTCAGAGAACACACGCCTCAGGAGCTCCTGGAGCATTTCTTCCAGGAGGATGGCTATCAGATCCTGGAAACCGCGGAACCGCGATTCGCCTGTGGCTGTAGCAAAGAGAATTATGGCACAGCCCTCCTTTCTCTTGGGAAAAAAGAGCTTGAAGAGCTGGCTGTCGAGGATGTTGAAGTGGTCTGCCAGTTCTGCAATGAACATTATCTTTTCACTCCTGAAGAAATCCAGGGTTTGCTGAAGGAGCAGGAAGAGTAAAGGATTTATGCGCTTTTCCGGAAGGAGAGCGCATTTGTGTCTATAAAGACTAGGAAGAGGAAATCAATGGGAAATCTGAAAAGGCCGGAGCTTCTGGCTCCCGCCGGGGGCCTTGAACAGCTGAAGGCTGCTGTTTATCATGGAGCGGATGCCATCTATTTCGGAGGGCAACGTTTTTCCGCACGGGCTAAAGCGACGAATTTTACCCGGGAAGAGCTGGTGGCTGCCCGAATTCTGACAAGAAGGCGGGGGGTGCGGATGTACTGCGCCATCAACACCCTGCTTTTTGCGGATGAGATGGAAGAGGCCTTAGCTTATATTGCCTGGCTGGATGCTCTTGGCATTGATGCCCTGATCATCCAGGACCTGGGCCTGCTATCCTTGGTGCGGAAGCATTTTCCAGGGATGGAGATCCATAGCAGTACCCAGATGTCCATCGAAAACCATTATGGGCTGGATATTCTCAAAGACCTTGGGGTTGCCAGAGCAGTTCTTCCCCGGGAGACTTCCCTGGAAGACCTCCGTCTCTTAAAGGACCATGGCATCGAAACAGAGATTTTCGTCCATGGGGCAATCTGCATCTGCTTTTCAGGGCAATGCCTGATGAGCAGCATGATCGGCGGTCGCAGCGGGAACAGGGGTGCCTGTGCACAGCCTTGCCGGCTGAAATATTCCCTCCTGGATCAGGATACAGGAGAGGTCCTCCGGGAGGAAATGGCCTCTCTCCTCAGCCCCAAGGATATGATGCTCCTGCCCCACATGAAGGAACTCATAAGCCTGGGTGTCGATTCATTCAAAATCGAGGGGAGGATGAAGACCCCTGAATATGTGGCAACCGTAGTCCGGCATTACCGCAAGGCTATTGATGAAGCCATGGAAGGCCGCAGCTATGAACCGAGCGATCAGGCCCAGGGAGAAATCGCCCAGGTCTTCAGCAGGGATTTTACAGATGCCTATCTAAGAGGTGAAAGCGGCTCATCCCTGATGAATGTCAATAAGCCCAATCATCGCGGAGTCTTGCTGGGGAGGGTCCGTCAGGCCTCCAGAGGCCGGGCGGAGGTATTGCTGAAGGCTTCCTTGCATCTCCATGACAAGCTTTCCGTCTGGACAACGAAAGAAGGCAGGGTCAGTTTCACGGCAGACCGGATTGAAAGTATGGAAGGGAAAAGCCTGGAGGTGGGAAAGGCTGGAGAACAGGTCGTCCTGTTCCTTCCTAAGCCTGTGAACAGGGATGACCGTGTCTTCCGGGTGGAATCTGTAGCTTTGAAGGAGAAGGTTGCAGAGGAAAATGCCAGTCTGGATGAGGAAGTCCTGGTGGGCCTTTCCGCCCTTCTCAAGGGAGTCCCCGGTGAAAGCCCTGTCCTATATCTGGAGGATGAAGATGGCTTCCGAAGCCAGGCTTCTCATGAATATATCCTGCAAGAGGCCATAGCGCATCCGCTTACAGAGGAAAGCTTCCGGGAGCAGATGCGTCTGGGGGGCACAGGCTTCCGTCTCCGGGAGGTGGCCTTTGAAGCCTCCAATGTGATGCTGCCCAAGAGCATCCTGAATCAGCTGCGCCGGGAGGCTGTCCGCATCCTGCAGGAGCTGCGTGAGGAGGCGCTGCAGGCAGCCGTAATACCCTATCGCTATCCTGCCATGGAGATGGAAGGCCCCCTGGAGCTCAGTATTCAGGTGGATACGGTGGATAAGCTCCGTGGATTAGGGGAGCTGCCCTTCCACAGGATCCATTATCCCCTGATGAATTTTCGGGGCCAGGGCTCATCCCATAAAGCGCTGATGGATTTTCTGGCTGAGGGGAATAAGGTGAATCAGAAGCTGATCCTGGAACTTCCGCGGATCTTCCGGGAAGAAGAACTGCCTCAGGTGGAAGAGGCTGTTGCGAAGACAAAACCCTATGTCAGGGGCTACCGGGCTCATACCCTTGATGGAATCGGACTTCTGCGTTCTCAGGGAATCCATGAGATCCTTGGCGATGCGAGTCTTAATATAACGAACCCAGATGCCTATGCTTTCTTCATGGAAGGGATGGGGCTTCAGGGGTCTGAATACAGCAAGGAGCTGAATCTCTCTCAGCTTGCAGGCCTGGACCGCAGAGGACAGCTACAGCTCTTCGGCAGAGGGGAGCTCATGGTCCTTGAGCATTGCCTGATCGGCTCTGAACTGGGGAAAGGCGCCTGCAGGAAGCGGCAGTATGCCTTGAAAGACAGAATGGATGCGGAGTTTCCGATCCGGGCTGACGATATGGGGAAAAATCATATTTTTAACAGCAAAACCCTGATGCTGGCGGAAGAAGCAGAGGAACTGCGGAATATCGGCTACGGGAGCTTCTTCCTGAACTTCACAGGTTATGGATTGGATGAAGCCCGGACCATAGCAGGTCTTTATCTTGACATGCTGGAGGGCAGAATCAGCTACCGCCAAGGGGCAGACAGGCTGAAAAAAATGGTGAAGGATTACACGAAGGGGCACTATTACCGGGGAGTAAAATGATGGTTACTGAAAAGACAATGGTAAAACTGGAGTTTCCGGCAATCCGGGAAGGACTTGCTGCCATAACAAGCCATCCCCTGAGCAGGATCTGGGCCAGGGAGATGCCCTTAGCCTCTTCTTTCCATCAGTGTGAGGATCGCCTTTATGAGACGCAAAATGCCATGGAGCTCTTGCGGACACATCCGGACTGTCCCATGGGAAGCTTGCCAGACATGGAAGAAGCGATGGCCAAAGGAAGCAAGGGCTTCCTTCTCAGCTCCTTGGACCTATGGCATGACTACCTTCTACTTAAAGAGGCCTGGAAAATCCAGAACTATTTTCAGAAAACACAGGCAAGCCCTCTGATTGAAGGTTTGCTCAAGGGAATAGCCGATATTCCCTACCTAAGGGAGCGGCTGGAGAAGACTGTAGAGGCTGGGGGCCTTGTACGGGATCAGGCCACACCGGTTCTGGCTGGAATCCGCCGGAATCTGCGGGGAAAGAGCGCTGAAATCCGCAAGGTTATGGACAGAATGCTGAAGAGCAGCGTTCTGCAGAGCTACCTACAGGAGGCTCTTGTGGTAAGGCGAGGAGAAAGCTTCTGTCTTTCTGTAAAAAGAGAATATGCCGGGAAAATTCCAGGGGTCATTGTAGATACTTCAGCCAGCGGGAATACGCTGTTTATCGAGCCATCAGAAGCGGTAAGGCTCCGGGGGGAAGTCAACCTTCTCAAGAAGGAAGAGGAGCGGGAGATCGAAGCGATCCTCCGGGAGCTCTCTTCCCTCATCCATGTAGAAAAGGACTCCTTGCTCCTGACCTTTGAGACAATGGGCCGCTACAATCTATATCTGTCCAGGGCCCTGTATACAAGACAGTTTAAGGGCTTTGTTCCCCTTGTAAATGAGGAAGGCCGGATCCGCCTCCGGGAAGCCCGCCATCCCCTGCTTACGGGAACCGTTGTATCCAATGATTTCTTCCTGGGGGAGGGCTACCGCCATCTGATCATCAGCGGACCCAACACAGGGGGGAAGACTGTGCTTCTGAAGATGATCGGACTTTTTGCTCTGATGATCTCCATAGGCCTGGGCCTTCCTGCTGGCGAAGGCTCGGAAATGTCCTATTTCCGGGAAGTGCTGGCCGATATCGGGGATGAGCAAAGCATAGAAAATTCACTAAGCACTTTTTCAGGGCATATGTTTAACGTCCGGGAAATGCTGGAGGCAGCCGGTCCTGAAACTCTGCTTCTCTTTGATGAGCTTGGGAACGGGACGGACCCCAAGGAAGGCAGCAGCCTGGCTATGGCTATTCTCAGAGCTGTACGGAATAAGGGAAGCCACAGCATCACCACCACGCATTATGGAGAGCTGAAGGTCTTCGCGTACAATGAGGCTAGCTTTCAGAATGCCTCCATGGCCTTTGACATCCACACCTTCACCCCATCCTACAAGCTGCTGACCGGTACCCCTGGGGCCAGTCTGGGAATTGAAGTAGCCAGGCGCTGCGGCCTGCCGCCAGGCATTATTGCTGAGGCAAAGGAATCCCTTGAGAAAGAAGATCTTGAGGCTGCAGATCTCCTTCAGGCACTGGAGGAGGAACGGAGCAGGCTGGCGGAAGTCCGCAGAGAGGCCGAAAAGGAAGCCCGGGAAAGGGCCAGGATCCAGGAGGAGCTGCTGCAGGAAAAGGAGGCCTTGAAAGCCCAGGCCAGAGAGCGGCTTGAGAAGAGCCAGGAAAAGGCCAGGAGGCTTCTGGAGGAAGTCCGGGCAGAGGCAGAAGCGGTCATCAGAAGCCTGAAGGAGCAGCAGAAGAATAATCCTGAAATCAGCAACAGAGCCCGGAAGCGCCTGGACAGACTGGAAGAGGAATTGCAGCCGGAAAAAGACGAAGAGGTCATCAGCGGAACTGCGCATCTGGCTCCGGGAGAGGCCGTGAAAGTCCTTTCTCTGGAAAAGGAAGCCATGGTTCTGGAGGCAGATGACAGCAAGCAGACAGCCCTTGTGCAAATCGGCATTATGAAAATGAACCTGCCGTACCAGGATCTGCTAGGCATAACAGATCCCAAACGCGAGGCTTACCGTATCCAGCGGGTTCTGGCCCCTAAGAGGGTCCCCATGGAAATCGATCTCCGGGGGATGACGGTGGATGAGGCCCTTGATGCCTTGGAGAAGTATCTGGACGATGCCATCCTCTCCCGTTACCCTTCTGTGCGCATCATCCATGGCATGGGTACAGGTGCTCTTCGTAAAGGCATCTGGGAGTATCTGAAAGGCCAGAAGGGTGTCCGGAGCTTCCGGTATGGAGATGCTTCAGAGGGAAGCATCGGAGCGACAGTAGTCGAGTTATAGGAGGGATAAAAATGAATAGCCGTCAGGAATGGGAGGCTCATGAATCAGCCTCGTTATCCCAATTTGCAGCGAAGAGCGCTGAATCCAGAGGCCGTGAGCATTTTGAAGAGCCTTGTGAGATCCGCACTGAATACCAGCGGGACCGTGACCGGATTATTCACAGTAAGTCCTTCCGGCGGCTGATGCACAAGACCCAGGTCTTCATTTCCCCTGGGGATCACTATCGCACCCGTCTGACCCATACCCTGGAAGTTTCTCAGATTGCCAGAACCATTGCCAGAAGCCTCCGTCTCAATGAGGATCTTACTGAAGCGATTGCCCTGGGCCATGATCTGGGACACACTCCTTTTGGCCATACAGGGGAAAAAGTCATTGATGAGATCCTTCAGGGCTATGGGCTCCGTTTCCGTCACAGCCAGCAGAGCCTTCGGGTTGTGGACAGGCTGGAAAGGGAGGGGCGTGGCCTGAACCTGACTTATGAAGTCCGCAACGGCATCATCAGCCATGGCGGCAGCTCCCCTTTCCCGGAAACAATGGAAGGGCAGGTTGTGCGCATCAGCGATCGGGTGGCTTATCTCAACCACGATATCGATGATGCTCTAAGGGGAGAAATCCTGCGCCCGGAAGACCTGCCTGAGGACTGCATCAGGGTTTTGGGAGAAAGCCATAGCAAGCGTATTAACACAATGGTCAATTCCATCATTTCAAGCAGCAAGGGCAGGCCTCAGATTGCCATAGAGCCGCAGATCAAGGAAGCGATGGATAAGCTGCGCTCGTACATGTTTCAGGAGGTATATATCGAATCAAAGGCTAAGGTGGAGGAATTGAAGGTGGAGCGCCTCCTCAAAGAGCTTTTCGAATATTACATGGAACATGAAGAAGATCTCCCGGAGGATTATCGCAAAAGCAGCGAGGATAAGCTGATCCGGGTGACCGACTATATCTCCGGTATGACAGATAACTACAGCATCGTAGTCTTTAAGAACCTATTTCTTCCGAAAGGATATAAGGTGCAGATCCATGAAGATCGCATTGATCGGAATAAACAGCAGGTATAGCCATAAGAATCTGGCTATCCTTTCCCTGTATAGTGCAGTGAGAGATCTGGCCGGCGACCCTCGATACGGGGCGCCGGAATTCCAGCTGCTGGAATGCTCGGTCAATGAGCCCATGGATCATGTGCTGCGGAAGATCATGGCCATGCAAGCGGAGGTCCTGTCCTTTTCTGTCTATGTATGGAATAAGGAAATGGTGCTGAAGCTGGCCAGGGATATCAAGGTTCTGAATCCGGAAGCCATTATTCTGGCCGGGGGTCCGGAGATCCATCCAGGCTATCTTGGAGAGCAAGAGCTGGACTTCCTTATACTGGGAGAAGGAGAAGGGACCTTCCGCAAACTGCTGATGCAAGGCTTCAAGGGGGATCGCCTTCAGGCCTTTTCAGGTGAATATGCGGATCTGAATACCCTTCCCTTCGCCTATGAGGATTTCCTGGATCAGTTAAAGAATAAGATCGTCTACTATGAGGGCAGCCGGGGCTGCCCCTTCCGCTGCAGTTACTGTCTTTCCGGGGAAGATAACAGGCTTCGCCTGAAGGAGCCTTTGCGTATCATCCGGGATATGGAAACCCTCTGCCGCCAGGGCGTGAGGCAAGTGAAGTTTATAGACAGGACCTTCAATGCCAGGCCAGAATGGGCCCTTGCTGTGATCAGAGGCCTGAAGGGCCTTGCTTCCTACGGCTGCAATTTCCACTTTGAGGTCAGCCTGGATAAGATGGCTCCGGAAATCCTGGAGGAGATCCTTGATAGCCCTGGGGGCCTCTTCCAGCTGGAAATAGGCATACAAAGCTGCAATGAAGACACCCTGGCAGCCATTCGCAGGCGGAATGATTTTCCGGCGATTTCCAAGGCGGTTCAGGCCCTGCTGAAAGGGGGAAACGTCCATCTTCATACAGATCTTATTGCTGGACTTCCCTATGAGGATCTGGCTTCTTTCAAAAACAGCTTTGCCAAAATCTATCAGCTTGAAGCCCAGATGCTCCAGGTTGGCTTTCTGAAGGTCATTCCAAACACCTCCCTCTGGCAGGAAGCTCAGCAGCTTGGTATCCGCTACAGGGACTATCCCCCTTATGAAGTCCTGGAGACCCCCTGGCTCAAGGGTGAAGAGCTCCTGGAGCTCAAGGAGCTGGAGGAGGGAGTGGAAGCCTTCTATAACAAAGGGCATTTCCGTCAGCTTCTTCATGTTCTCCATAAAGACATCAGGGATCCCTACAGTTTTTACAGGAATCTTGGAAGAATGCTCTTGGACAGAGAGGATCCCCCATCTCTTCAGGAAAAGGGAGCTATCCTGCTGAAATCTATGGAGGGGATGGCCCCTAATGGAATCCTGAGGGGGCTGCTGGCCCTGGACTGGATGCTGCGGAGCAAAGGTAAGACACTGCCTTCCTACCTGGGAGAGGGATTATTGGAAGAAGTCCGGCTGCCAGGACAGAAAGCCCCGGGACGGGTCCTGGTTCTGCCATTTGCTCTCCGCTGGCAAGGTCATGATGCGGTAATTGAAGGATCGGAGGGGCCTGTGAGATATCTGCTGGACTACACAGAAACCTGGTCACCCTATGGATACCCTCGGCTAAAAACCCTTTCCATGGCCTGAAAGGAGAATAAGAATAGGCAGGGTATTCTTGTGGGGAAATAAAACCAACTAAAATGGTTGACATTAAAAAAGCCGCATAGTAAGATGAGAAAAGAAACATGACGTATTCTATGAAGGGAGAAGCCATGAAGCTATCTACCAAAGGGAAATACGGTCTCATCGCACTGGCAGATCTTGCCCTGGCATATAATGCGGACCCTGGGGACAGTTTTCTGGTGCTCCGGACCATTGCTGAAAAGCGGAACATTTCTGAGGCCTATCTGGAACGGATCATTTCCAGATTGAAAAAAGCAGGGATTGTCATTACCCAGCGAGGCTCCATGGGAGGCTATAGCCTTTCCTCTTCCCCTGAAGAGATTACAGTAGGCCGTGTCCTGGAGGTTCTTGAAGGACCATTGGATGTCTGTGGCTGTGCTGCAGATACAGAGGCTGCGGGAAATGGCTGCTCCAGAGATGATGGAAAGGGCTGCAGCAGGGTCGAGAGCTGCGTGTCCAAAATCGTCTGTGAGGAAATCAATGCGAAAATTGCAGAAGCAATCGGCAGCATGACTATTCAGGATGTCCTGAGAAGGCATCATTCCATAGAGGAGGAGATGTAAGAATGTCCGAAGAAAAACTGATTTATCTGGATAATGCTGCAACCACGAGGATCCATCCCCAGGTTCTGGAAGCGATGCTCCCATATTTCCAGGAGTATTATGGAAATCCTTCCAGCATTTATGATTTCGGCAACCAGGTTAAGGGAGCTCTTGAAGAGGCCCGGAAATCTGTGGCTGGTGCCTTAGGTGCGGATCCCAAAGAAATCTATTTTACCAGCGGAGCTACAGAGGCGGATAACTGGGCTGTCTTCGGAGCGGCCAGGAAAATGGCCGCCAAAGGGAAGCATATCATCACGTCCACCATCGAGCACCATGCAGTGCTTCATCCCTTTGAGATGCTGGAAAAGGAAGGCTTCGAGGTGACCTATGTTCCTGTAGATGAGGAAGGGATTCTGGATCTTGCAGCCCTGAAAAATGCGGTCCGGGAGGACACGACCTTTATCAGCGTGATGGCTGTGAACAATGAGATCGGAACCATCCAGCCTATCCGGGAAATAGTTGATTTCGTCAAAGGAAAAGGCATCCTGGTCCATACAGATGCGGTGCAGCTTATCGGCAAGCAGCCTGTCAATGTAAAAGAAATGGGCGTTGATCTCCTTTCCCTTTCTGCTCATAAGATTCATGGGCCCAAAGGAGTGGGGGCCCTGTATATCCGCAAAGGTGTTCTGATTGACAGTCTCTTCCATGGGGGCGGCCAGGAACGGAAGAAGCGCCCTGGAACGGAGAATGTAGCAGGAATCGTCGGTCTGGCTAAAGCCCTGGAAGTGACCTTGTCCGATCATCAGGAAAAGGAGGCCCGGATTATGAGGCTCCGGGAACATCTGATTGATGAAGTGATGGCTAAGGTGCCCCATGTCCGTCTCAATGGCAGCCGGGAAAAACGTATTGCCGGAAACGCCAACTTCAGCTTCCGCTTCATTGAAGGGGAATCACTTCTCCTGACCTTGGACATGTATGGCATCTGCGCTTCCAGCGGCTCTGCCTGTACTTCAGGCTCCTTGGATCCCAGCCATGTGCTCCTGGGCATCGGCCTGCCACATGAAATCGCCCATGGCTCCCTGCGGATTTCCATCAGCGAGTACACGACGCAGGAGGAAATCGATGAGCTGATCCGGGTCCTCCCTGGAATCATGGAGCGTCTCCGGGAGATGTCTCCCTTGTACGAAGACTATATTAGAAGCGAAGGAGCGAGATAAATGTATTCGAAAAAAGTAATGGACTATTTTATGAACCCTAAGAACATGGGAGAGATTGATGACGCTTCTGGTGTAGGCACTGTAGGGAATGCCAAGTGCGGGGACATCATGCGTATCTATCTAAAAATCAATGATGATGGTATAATTGAAGACGTTAAATTCAAGACCTTCGGCTGCGGAGCAGCCATTGCAACCAGCAGCATGGCTACGGAACTGGTGATCGGACGGACCATCGAAGAGGCCTTGAAGGTAACCAATAAAGCAGTGGCTGAAGCCCTGGACGGACTCCCGGCAAACAAGGTCCACTGCTCCCTGCTGGCTGAGGAAGCGATTAATGCGGCCTTATGGGACTATGCACAGCGGAATAACATTAAAATCGAAGGCATAAAGCCTCCTAAGGAAGATATCCATGAGGATGAGGAGGACTTTGACGAGGAGTAGCCATGGGCTTTTACGATGACAATGTCATTGAGGAGATTAAAAGCAAAGCGGATATTGTGAATATAATCAGTGAGTTTCTGCCTCTTAAAAAGAGAGGCAGAAACTTTATTGCCAATTGCCCTTTTCATAATGAGAAGACCCCTTCTTTCACGGTGAGCCCGGAAAAGCAGATCTATCACTGCTTCGGCTGCAATGCATCAGGGAACGTCTTCAGCTTTCTGATGCAGCACGAGAATATGACCTTCCCGGAAGCCCTGAAATATCTGGGGGACCGATTCGGAATTGAGGTTAAAGGAGCTGGGGGTGCGTATCCAGCCAAGACGGATGATAAGGCGGAAGAGCGGAAGAACAGGCTGCATAGCATCCATCTCTTCGTCAGCCGTTACTTCTATAAGAAGCTCCGGGACAGCTATGGCAAGGAAGCCTTAGCCTATGCCAAGAAACGCGGCCTTTCCCAGGAGACCCTGGAGTCCTTCCATATTGGTTATGCCCCATATAAGAGTGATGACCTTCTGGAACAACTGGATAAGCTGGGTTATGAGGAGGATGAGCTGATAGATAGCGGCATCTTCTCCAAAAGCGCTGAAGGAAGGATCTATAGCAAATTCTTCAACAGGCTGATTTTCCCGATTGAAACAGTACAGGGGAAGATTATAGGCTTCGGGGGACGGGTCCTGGGCAGTGGGGAGCCGAAGTACCTCAATAGCCCTGAATCTCCCATATTTCACAAAAAGTATAATCTGTATGCTCTGAATCTGGCTAAGGAAGAAATCAGGCGGAAGAATCAGATCCTGCTCATGGAAGGGTATATGGATGTGATTGCCGTATGGCAGAAGGGAGTCCGTAATGCTGTGGCTTCCCTGGGTACAGCCTTTACAGTGGAGCAAGGCCGTCTGATGCTTCGGTATGCCAATGAGATTGTCATTGTCTATGATAGCGATGATGCAGGAAAGAAGGCGGCTATCCGTGCCATGGAAGTCCTCCGGCCTCTCAAGGCCATGGTCCGTATTGCCGAGTTTGCTGGGGCGAAGGATCCGGATGAATATATCAATCTGTATGGGCTGGCTGCCTTTGAAGAGCGGATCAGGAACGCAAAGACAGCCTTCCGTTACCTCTTGGATCTTGGGAAAAGCACAATGGACTATGCAAAGCCAGAGGAGAAAGTCCGCTGTATCCGGCTGGTCCTCCCTGAAGTCATGGCAGCCGAAGACCCCCTTTTAAGGAATGAATATCTCAAAATACTCTCGAAGGAACTTGATGTAGAAAAAGAGGAACTGGAAGCCATCGCTTTCGGCAAGGAGAAGCAAAGCCCTTCCTCAGAAACAGGACAGACAAGGGGGAAGACCCATGAGATTGATGTGAAGAAGCCTGAAGATAAGGCGGAACTATACATCCTTCGCATTCTTGTCCATCAGCTGGAGTATGCTGACCTGATTCAGAGAAGCTTTTTGGAGTACATACACAATCCGCTGATTCATGAGGCGCTCCGGCTCATTCTGGATCAGGAGGAGCGGCCTCGGAGTCTGGATGCCCTGGCCTTTAAGCAGGAGGAATCAAAGCCTAAGAGCCTGATCGCCTACCTGGCCCTTCAGGATCCGCCACCAGCCATGAACAGGGAAGAGTTCGATCAGTCTTTGCGGAAGCTTGTGCGGATGCATTTGCGGAATGAAATCGAATCAGTGATAAAAAAGATAAATGCAGCTGAAAAAGAAGGAAATAAGCCGCTTAGTGTAGAATTACAAAATGAGTGGAATAGGCTGAAGACAGAAATTAATAATATTTAGGAGTGTGGAATATGGCGAAAGAAAAGAAGGCGGATCTTCAGTCCCTGACCCCCATAGAGGCAGAAGGGGCCAAGCAGGATAAGAAAGAGACCCTGGCGGGCATTGTAACGGATATTATGGACGGGAGCAGGGAGAAGGATCCTCTGACCTCTAAGGAAGCGATTCAGGAAGCCTATTCTGAACTGGAGCTTTCTTTGGAGGATTTTTCCTTTATCTATGATGAATTAGAGAAAAAAGGCCTGGACCTCATGGAAGAAGCCATTGAGGAAATCGAGGCGGAGGTCGTTGCAGTTCAGGATTATGCGGCTGCAGATGGTATTGCCATCGATGATCCTGTACGGATGTATCTGAAGGAAATCGGCAAGGTCAGCCTGCTGACTCCGGATGAAGAGATTCTCCTGGCCAAACGGATGGCCCAGGGGGATGAAAGCGCGAAAAAGCAGCTGGCTGAAGCCAATCTGCGGCTTGTAGTGAGTATTGCCAAACGCTATGTGGGAAGAGGCATGCAGTTCCTTGATCTGATTCAGGAGGGCAACCTCGGACTGATTAAGGCTATTGAGAAGTTTGACTATGAGAAGGGCTTCAAATTCAGCACCTACGCCACCTGGTGGATCCGTCAGGCTATCACCAGGGCCATTGCGGATCAGGCCCGCACCATCCGCATCCCTGTCCATATGGTAGAGACGATCAACAAGTATGTGCGGATCTCCAGACAGCTTCTCCAGGAACTGGGCCGGGATCCCAAGCCGGAAGAGATCGCTGAAAGGATGGGCATCCCCCTTGAGAAGATCCGGGAGATCCAGAAAATCTCTCTGGACCCTGTATCTTTGGAAACCCCTATCGGAGAAGAGGAAGACAGCCACCTGGGGGATTTCGTGGAGGATGAGGCAGCCCTGTCCCCGCCTGACAATGCAGCCTTTATGATGCTGAAGAAGCAGCTGGAGGAAGTTCTGGATACCCTGACTGAGAGGGAGAAAAAAGTTCTCTCCTTGCGTTTCGGACTGGAAGATGGAAGAGGCCGGACACTGGAAGAAGTCGGAAAGGAATTCGGCGTCACCCGGGAGCGGATCCGGCAGATTGAGGCAAAGGCCCTGAGAAAGCTCAAGCATCCCAGCCGTAGCAAGAAGCTGAAGGACTTTCTGGAATAGGCAAGAGGGGATTCTCCCCTCTTTTTCCTTTCTGTGGTATAATGAACGCAGAAAATGAAAGGAGAATGAACAATGGATTGGACATGGATATTGCTGCTGATTGTCGTCTTGCTGATTGCAGGAGGCGTCCTCATCTACAACCGCCTGGTTAGAAGCCGCCAGCTTGTCCGGGAGGGCTTTTCCACCATTGATGTCTACCTGAAGAAACGCTATGACCTTATCCCCAATCTGGTGGAGACTGTGAAAGGCTATGCCAGCCATGAGAAAGAAACATTGGAAAATGTGACCCAGGCCAGGAATATGGCTATGGCTGCCGGCACTCCGGAGACAGAGTTTGCTGCCAACAACATGCTGGCCGGTACCCTGAAATCACTTTTCGCAGTAGCGGAGAACTATCCGGATCTTAAAGCGAATGCAAGCTTTCTGGATCTCCAGGGGCAGCTGGCCAGGCTGGAAGAGGAAATCGCTCTGAGCCGGAAATACTACAATGGTACTGTCCGGGAATACAATACGATTATTGAACAGTTCCCCAGCAATCTCATTGCCGGGATGTCCGGTTTCGTCCAGGAACCGTATTTCGAAACAGAACCGGAAAGCAAATCCGTACCTCAGGTCGATTTCTGATGAAACGCCTGGCTTCCATCCTTGTAATCAGCATTGCTATAGCAGCATGGATCCTGCCTGCTGGCAGGGTCTCTGCTGCTGATTCATATGGCTATGAGATTGTGGATTATCTGGTGGATGTTGAGGTGGATGCTGAGAATACCTATCATATCCGGGAAGTCATCAAGACAAACTTTACAGAAGCCCGCCATGGAATCTTCCGCTTCATTCCCTTCAGGACCCCTGAGCGCTCCACCCTGTATTCCCGGGTGGAAAACCTTGAGGCCAATGTAGAGAAAGAGGTGACAACCACCACAGAAAATGGGTATCGGTTTATCGATATCCGTCTGGGAGATCCGGACAGGTTCATTACAGGCCCCATGACCTATGAGCTGCGCTATGACCTGGAAATCGGCAGGTTTCCGGGAGAACAGTTTATCGGACTGAACCTCATGGGCAATATGGGAGTTCCCATCCAGGGAGGCTCCTTTTCCATACGCTTGCCAAAAGCTGTGTCCGCTGAGGATATTTCCTTCTTCCAGGGGTCCATGGGCAGCAGCAGTCAGGGGCAGGTCTCATATACCTATGAAGAAGATGGAGAAGGCGGCCTCATCCGTGGAACCCTCACAGCCCCTGTAGGAGGGTCTGAATTCCTGACGCTGTACATTCCCGTAGCAGATACGTATTTTGCAGAAGCGCCAGTGCTTCTTTCCCTCTATGAAAGAAGCCTGCCCTGGCTGGCAGGGGGCATGCTCCTGGCTCTGGCAGGCAGTATCTTCCTCTGGTATCGTTTCGGAAGGGACCGGAAAATCGTTCCGGTTCTGGAGTTCTTCCCCCCAGACGGACTGACTCCTCTTGAAATGGGGGGCCTCTTCCGGGAGGAAGCCTTCAACACCTTGACGCCGGATAAGCTGAAAGAAGCGACGTCCCTGATCTACTGGCTGGCCAATCAGGGCGTTCTGAAAATCCACTTTCAGGAAAAGGATGAATTCTATCTGGAAAAGTCCGGGGAAATTTCTTCCAAGGCTCCCTTGCATGCCAGGAATTTCTTCAGTACCCTGTTTCAGGAAGGGGAGATGATCGGGAAGAAGGATCTTGAAAAGCGCTTTTATGATATCGGGAGTGCGGCTATCCTGACTCTCCCATCCAGACCGGTTGCTGAAGGAAAGACGGTTTTCCTTAAGATTGCCGGGATCCTTCTGTCATTTCTTCCATATGCGCTGATCTATCCGGGTCTGTTCGATCACTTTACCGATTTCCGGCCGCTACTGGGGGGGATTGCCAGCCTGGTAACTCTGGGGCTGGTGATTGTCTTCAGCACACTGGCCGAAAGGGGTGTTTCAGGAATCCGGACAAGGGACAGGGCATTCCTGATCGTTCTTTTTGTGGCAATGGCCGTCGGGGGCCTGGCTGTGCATGGGATCCTGGGGCTCTGGGAAGTGACCATGCTGTATCTGGCTTCCGCTGCAGGGATGACTCTCTCCAGCTTCATACGGAAGCGCCGGGACAGCCTCATCATGCTCCTTGGACGGATCAGCGGCTTTCGGAATTTCCTGCAGACAGCCAAAAAAAACGAGCTGGAAAAGCTCGTGGCGGAACACCCCTATTATTTCTATGATTGCCTTCCCTATGCACACGTTCTTGGAGTTTCCAAAGCCTTTGCAGAAAAGTTTCAGAGTCTGAAGGTTCCGCTTCCCCCGGGTTATGCTTCTGAAACCCCGGCGTTTTCCTATTGGTTCCTCTTTCATCAGCTGAATACCATGAACCATATGGCAGACAGCAGCTATATGAGCCATATACAGGCCAGCCGAAGCGCTTTCAGCGGGAGCGGTTCCTTTGGTGGCGGGGGTGGCGGCTTCAGCGGCGGAGGCTTCGGCGGAGGCGGAGGCGGTTCCTGGTGAGCCCTATCGGGTTACCTTGTGGAAGCCGTCAATAGAAAGCTCCTTTTCCCGGATGGCCTGGCGGATTTCCTCCTCTGGAACATCTTCTGTAAAACGGGCGGCAATGCCGCAGTTATGGGAAAGTTCCCTTGGAACGGGAACCAGCCAGAAAGGAAGCAGTCCTTTAAGCTGCTCTTCAAAATCAAGGGCGTCATTTGTCGTTTTGAATGTAATATAAATATAGGTCATAGATACCTCCAGAAATAATTATACAGAGGAGATGAGAGGAATGAAAGTCTATTTGGACTATGGGGCCACTAGTTACAGGAAGCCTGATCAGGTTTTTGCAGGAATGGAGGATTTCTTCAAGTCCAACAATACGAATCCGGGGAGAGGCGGATACCGGATGGCTTTAGATGCTGGCAAGATGGTCTTTCAGACCCGTCTTAATCTCAAGACCTTGTTCAATGTGCCTATCAGGGACCATGTCCTTTTTACCAAGAATGTGACAGAGTCCCTGAATGTGGTCATTAAGGGGCTTGTCCGCAAGGGGGACCATCTACTTATTTCCTCTGTAGAGCATAATGCTGTGTACCGGGTGGCTGAGCATCTCAGAAAGCTGGGGATTGCTACCTACGATATCGTTCCTGTGGACAGCGAGGGGCAATTCCATCTGGAAGAGCTGAAGAAGCGGATCCGGGTCAATACCCGGCTCTGTGTCATCAATCATGCCTCCAATGTTTCTGGGCATATTATGCCTGTGAAGGAGATTTCCAGGCTTTGCCGGGAATATAATGTGCTGTCGGTAGTAGATGGAGCCCAGACAGCCGGCTCCATTCCTGTGGATTTTCAGGATCTCTCCTGTGATGCCTTCTGCTTCACGGGACATAAGCATCTTATGGGTCCCATGGGTGTAGGAGGCTTCCTTCTCCGGGATGATTGCGCCAGGGAAATGGATACCCTCATTGATGGAGGGACCGGAAGCCTTTCATCAAGCCCGGATATGCCGGAAGCCCTGCCAGACCGTTTCGAGGCTGGGACCCTTAATGCAGTAGGGATTGCAGGACTGAAAGGCGCCCTCGAATACCTTCTGCAGAAGGACCTGAATTCCCTTCATCAAGAGGAGATGGCCTTGCATCAGCGCCTGGTGGAGGGCCTTAGGGAGATTCCCGGCATCCGTTTCTATGGAGATATGGCAGGAAACAAGCTGGCAGTAGTGTCCTTCAACATCCCTGGTCTTGATAGTGGAGAACTTGCAGGGATTCTGGATTTCCAGTACGGAATCATGACCAGAAGCGGCTTGCACTGCGCACCTCTGGCCCACCAGACCTTCCAGAGCCCTGAAGGCAGTATCCGCCTTTCACTTGGCCACTATACCACGAAAGAGGAAATCGATTATACAGTCAAGACCTTACAGGACCTGGGAGCTTACAAACAGGCTTAGGATGGATACGGCATTGCTGCTTCCGATGCGCTGGACGCCTGCAGTGACAAAGGACAGGGCATCTTCCAGGCTGCGGATTCCTCCGGAAGCCTTAATCATGCAGGCCGGGGCCCCCTGGCGGATCAGCTGGATATCTTCCAGACTGGCTCCTCTTGCTCCAAAGCCAGTAGAGGTCTTCACAAAGTCTGCACCCCTTTCCTGGCAGATCCGGCTGGCCTGGATAATCTCTTCGGGCTGGAGCAGGCTGGTTTCCAGAATGACTTTGAGGCACTTATCCGGCATCAGTGCCTTGATTCTGCTGATCTCCTCGCCGTAGGCATCATAATCATGGTCCTTCATAAGGGCTGCAGATGCGACCATATCCAACTCGTCAGCACCATCCTTTAAGGCTGCTTCAGCAGCGGCCAGCTTAGCCGGAAGGCCTCCATAACCTAAAGGAAAGTCTATGACTGTAGAGATGGGGATATGAGCATCCATCTTTCTCGCCTCTTTAACGAAAAGGGGAGGGATGCAGATGGAAGCGAACCCCCACTCCAGACCTTCCTGGACTAAGGTCTCCAGCTGCAGCCTTGTCATATCCTGCTTAAGCAGCGTGTGGTCGAAATATCTGCTGAATTCTTCCTTGTTCATTCTATTGCTCCTTTCAGAAGTTCATCATCAGTATAGCATAAACAGGAGTGCTCACGCTCCTTTGAGATTTCCCTAAAACATGAATACAGAAGAGGTGGGACATGTCAGGCACCATTGTCAATTTTATTACGATTCTTGCAGGAGGCTCTCTGGGGCTACTTTTTCATCAGAAAATCCGTCCGGCATTGGGTGATCGGATCATGGAGGGCTTTGGCCTCTTTGTCATCGCGATCGGCTTGAAGGGAGCCTTCCAAGGCTCTGATAGCATCCTTTATATCCTTTCCTTGATTTTCGGAGCGCTCCTGGGTGAAGGACTGGGACTGGATAAAAAGCTGGATCGTTTTACGGGAAGCCTGGAAAGACGCTTCGGAGGGGAAGAAGGAGATGGATTCAGGGAAGGCTTCATCAGCACGACTATCCTTTTCTGTGTAGGAGCTATGGCGATTATCGGACCCCTGAACGGGGTACTGAGAGGAGATAATGAGATCCTCTATGTGAAAGCAGCCATGGATGGCGTGACAGCCTTTATTTTCGCATCGAATTTCGGAGTTTCGGTCCTCTTTTCTGCAGGAAGCGTCCTCCTCTATCAGGGAGGAATCAGCCTCCTGGCATTTTTTTTCAAAGACTTTCTGGACATGGCAGTAATCGATGCCATGTCTGTTCTGGGAAGCCTGCTGGTGGCCGCAATCGGGATCAACATGCTTAGGCTGGGCAGGCAGCGGATCAATGTGGTGAACCTTCTTCCTGCAGCCCTGATGCCCCTGCTCCTGGCACCTGCCCTGATATGGCTTAATGAGCTGAAGGATGGGATATTGTGTTTGTTGAAGTAATTACCAGCATAGAAACCAGACAGCTGAACAGGACTTTCACCTATGGGGTACCAGCTGAATTGTCCGGTGAAATCCGGGTGGGAAGCGCTGTTAAGATTCCCTTCGGACGGGGCAATAAGCTGATCCGGGCCTATGTCGTGGCTGTGGAGGATACAGTTCCTGAAAGTCTTCGGGGAAAGCTGAAGGACATTCATGAGGTAGAAACCCAATGCACCGATATCAATGGAGGGATGCTGAAGCTGGCCAGTCTTGTGGCAGAAGCTTTCTTTCTGCCGATTGCTGCTGTTCTCAGGCTGATGGTGATCAAGACAGGCCGCATACGCAGAGGTTCTGGGGGGAAGCTCATCCGTCTGACTGCTACAGGGCAGGAAGCCTTGCCAAGGATGCGGAAATCAAGGAAGAAAGAGCTCATGAGCCGCATAGAAGGTGCTGGACTCCTTTATGAGGAACTGATAGAGGAAGGATATCCAAGGGAATCTGTCCTGGAGCTCCTCCGGCTGGGCCTGGCGCAGGAGGAGTCCTTGCAGCAGCCAATTGAGACAATCACCCTCTCCCAGGCACAGAGCCTTGTCCTGGAAGTGATTCAGAAATCCATGGAAAGCCAGGAAGAAAAGAAGCCGATCCTCCTCTTCGGAGCTACAGGAAGCGGCAAGACTGAAATCTACTTCCGGGCCATCCGCAGCTGTCTGGAAGCGGGAGGACAGGCTTTGGTGCTGCTCCCGGAAATCAGCCTGACCCAGCAGATGCTGGCACGGTATGAGAAGGCTTTCCCTGGAAATGTTGCTATCTGGCATAGTCAGATTTCTCCTGCCGGAAAGCAGCGTGCCTGGGAAGCCCTGCAATCCGGGGAAAAGAATATCCTGATCGGGGCCCGGTCTGCTGTATTCGCCCCGATGGGTAAAACCGGACTTATCATAATTGATGAAGAGCATGATACAAGCTACATTCAGGAAACCATGCCTGTATATAACGCCAGAGATGCGGCCCTGATCCGCGGAAAGGTGGAGGCCTGCCAGGTGATTATGGGCTCGGCGACTCCTTCCCTGGAAAGCCTGGAGGCTGCCAGAGAGGGCCTGTATCAGCTGGTCTCCCTGAAAGAGAAGTACTATGGGCAGGAGGAGCCTGAGGTAAGCCTGGTGGATATGGCAATGGAACTGAGAAGCGGGAACAGAAGCATCCTCAGCGAAGCGCTGCGTCAGGAGATGGAAAAGGTGCTGGCCCGGGGAGAGCAGGTCCTGCTTTTCCTGAACCGCAGAGGCTCCTATAACTTCCTCCTCTGCAGGGACTGCGGCCATGTGCCCCAGTGTCCCCATTGCGCTATTCCTTTATCGTATCATGAAAAGGAGCTCTCCATGCTCTGCCATTACTGCGGCTGGAAGGAAGAACGGCCAGTGTCCTGCCCTTCTTGCGGAAGCGAACGGATCCGAGGTGTGGGGACTGGGACTCAGCAGGCAGCCCGGGTGGTAGAAGGCTTCTTTCCGAAATATCCTGTAGCCAGACTGGATGGGGATGTGCCAGGTGGGGTGCGCAGCCGGCATGAGATTCTGGAAGGGTTCCGCAGACAGGACTACCGGATCCTTATCGGCACCCAGATGGTGGCCAAGGGCATTGATTTTCCCAATGTCGGCCTGATAGGCATCCTTCTTGGGGATATGACGTTGAACTTTCCGGACTACAGGTCCAGAGAACGGACCTTTCAGCTTCTGATGCAGGTGATCGGGAGAACAGGAAGACGAGGCAAAAAAGGGCGGGTGCTTTTACAAACCTACCGTCCAGGTGATATAATATATAAAGATGTGATTAACCACGATTCTGATGCATTCTACATAAGAGAGGCAGCCTACAGGAAGGCCCATGACTATCCGCCCTTCGGGGAAATCCTGAGAATCCAGCTGTCGGCAGAAGAGAGGAAAGATGTCCAGGAAGCAGCCTGGTCTATCCATGAATCTTTATCAGATTTCCTTCAGGCAGGGGAGGTCTACCGTCCAAAGGCAGCCTATGTGGAGCATCATGCCGGACTATTCCGATGGTCTGTCACAATCAGAATAAGAAAAGAGCGGTTTGCAGAAATTGAAAAGGGACTCAGGAGTCTTCTGAGGGCTTTTGAAGGAGAGCTGAGGGGGAAGGCCCGCATGTATGTGGAACGGAATCCTTCAGGCATGTTATAGGAGGCATTATGGCAAGATATCAGATTGTGACTATTGGAGATGAGGTTCTGAAGTACCCGGCTAAGGCCGTGACGAAATTTGATGAACGGATCCAGAAGCTTATAGCGCAGATGGAAGAGACAGTCCGGGAAGAGAACGGCGTTGGTCTTGCTGCGCCGCAGGTAGGAATCTCCAAACGGGTCATTCTTGTGCTTCTGGAAGAAGAGGATCGCTTCCTGCCCATGATCAACCCGGAAATCCTGGACAGACAGGGAGGGGAAGTCCTGGGACAGGAGGGCTGCCTCAGCGTCCCTGGGAAGATCGGGATGGTCAAGCGCTGGGATAAACTGACTGTACGCTATCAGGATCCTGAAGGAAGGGTGCAGGAACTGGAAGCCCAAGGAATGCTGGCCCGGATCATCCAGCATGAAGAAGATCATCTCAATGGCATTCTCTTTATCCAGCGGGCAGAACAGGTTGAGGATTTTTAATGAAGCTTGTATATTTCGGAACCAGCGAGTATGCTTCCGCAATCCTGGAATACCTTGCAGAAAGCAGACATCAGATCCTGCTGGCAGTCACACAGCCAGATAAGCCCAAAGGCCGCGGTCAGCACCTTGAATATACTCCTGTTAAGAAGAAAGCTCTGGAACATGGAATCGATATCATCCAGCCTGAATCGGTGAATGATGAAGAGACCCGGAAAAGGCTCCGTGCAGCGGGGGCAGACTTATTTGTCGTGGTCTCCTTCGGAAGCCTTCTTTCAAGGGAGCTTCTGGATATATCCCCTCTCCCCCCGATTAATGTTCATCCCTCTTTGCTGCCCAAATACAGAGGTGCCGCACCAATGGAGCGAGCCCTGATAGCAGGGGAGAAGGAAACAGGGGTCACCATTATGGAAATGACCGAAGCCTTAGATGCCGGACCGATACTCTTGCAGCAAAAAGTAGCCATGGAAGATTCATGGAACCAAGGTGACCTGAACAGGGTATTGTCTGAGATAGGAGGAGAGCTGCTCCTTCTGGCCCTGGAAGGACTGGAAGAAGGAAACCTGAAGGGAAGGCTTCAGGATGAAGCGGAACATACTTACGCCAGGAAGATCAGGCGGGAGGAAAAGTATCTGAATTTCAGCCAGCACGCATTGGAACTCCGCAACCAGATCCGCGGTCTGGTTCCCCGGTCTGTTCCCATGGTCCTTTTCCGTGGAAGGCTCCTTGGCCTGTTAGAAGGGATTCCTGATACAAAGCATGATCCAGGCAAAGAGCCAGGAAGCATTCTTGAAACGGACAAGGATAAAGGAATCTTAGTGAATTGTAAAGACAGCAGCCTCTGGATCACCCGGGTCAAACCGGAAGGGAAGAAGGAGATGGCTGCCAGAGATTTTATGAATGGAACAAGGCTTCAGCCTGAGGAAGTGCTGAAGGCAAGGGACATGAAGAAGTAAGGAGGAAGAAGATCCATGGATCTCCTGTATTTTATAGGTGGGGGAAGCCCCCTGCTTACTATTTTGTATATCGGAACCTTTTTCTTTTCCATTTATGCACAGATGAAGGTTCAGTCTGCATTTCGCACCTACAGCCGGATTCCTAATGCCAGACAGCTCACAGGACTGGGTCTGGCTGGAGCCCTGAAGGCTTCCTTCTCCATGGAGGAGCTTTCCATCGAAGGGGTCCAAGGCACCCTGAGCGACCACTATAATCCACAGAAAAAATCCCTCGGTCTGAGCAAGCCCGTTGCCGAAGGAGCCTCTGTGGCGGCTTTGGCTATCGTCGCTCACGAAATGGGTCATGCCAGGCAGGATGCGGAGAGTATGCCCTTCCTGCGCCTTCGGAATGCGGTTTTCCCGATTACCAACATCGCTTCAAATGCAGCACTGCCTATCTTCCTGTTAGGCTTCTGGCTGGGGGCTGGAAATCTGATGGATATCGGAATCATACTCTTCGGGATTGTAGCCATCTTTTACCTGGTTACCCTTCCCATCGAAATCAATGCCTCCAGAAGAGGGCTGGCTATGCTGGCTGAAGGGGGCTATCTTCAAGGGGAAGAAGAGCTCCGAGGGGCACGCCGTGTACTCCAGGCTGCTGCATTGACATATATTGCAGCCCTGGCTTCCTCGGTGGTTACAGTACTTCGGCTACTCTTCCTCCGTTCCAGACGATGAAGAGCATCTTCACCCTGACAGAAGGGGAAATCCGCACAGAGCTTAAAGAGAGCGGCCAGCCTTCATATCGGGGAAGGCAGATCTGGGAGTGGCTTTACGAGAAGGTTCAGTCAGACCCTCAGCTTATGGCCAATATAGGAAGAGAACTGCGCTCCTGGCTGGCTTCAGCC
>CAYMDI010000013.1:0-22347 GCA_964389165.1 uncultured Eubacteriales bacterium
TCGGATCCTCCCGGAGGGGGGTGAAGTAGGCATGGCCGATGGTATGCTCCCGGTCATAGAGAAGCTCGATCCGCTCATTCAGCTTTTCCAAGAGCCTCCCGATATTTACCCCATCTACCGCAATCCCCTCCAGGATGCTGGGGTCTGGCATCATCTCCACAAAGCGGAAGCGCCTCCGCAGGGCAGTGTCCAATAGGGCGATGGAACGGTCTGCGGTATTCATAGTCCCCAGGAGGAATACGTTCTGAGGCACTCCGAATTCCTTTCCGGAATAAGGCAGGGTGGCTCTGGCCTCCTCGGGGCCTCCCAGGCGTTTGCTGTTTTCTATGAGGGTGATGAGCTCCCCGAAGATCTTGGAGATATTCCCCCGGTTGATCTCATCGATGATGAAGACGTAGTTCTCCTCAGGGTTCTGTTCCGCCTCTCTGCAGAATCGCTGAAAGAGCCCCTGTTCTATACGGTAGCCGACGTCCTTCCCATCATCCTCATTCCCCTTGCTTTCTTTTTTTTTCATCATCACCGGCTTGATTCCTTCGATGAATTCCTCATAGCCATAGGATTGATGGAAGGTGGTGAAGCTGACCTGGCCTTTTTCCCGGAGGTTCTGGAATCTTTCCTGAAGCGCTTCCCTGTCCTCTTCTTCCAGTTTTTTCAGTTCTTTATCTTCAATAAGGTGCAGTGCATAGTTGATGGTATGGTAGGTCTTCCCGGTTCCTGGAGGTCCGTAGAGGATGATGTTTCTTTCTGTCATGGTATCTGGGTCTCCCTTCTCTTCTTCTGCTTTCTTTTCCTTACCTGGTTCATAGAGGGGGATGGAATCATCCTCCATGACTTTCAGTTCCTCCAGGGCGTCTTTCAGCTCGGGGCGGAGGCGACGGAGTTTTGGTATTCTATCTGTATGTGTAATCAGATATGGAGCAATTTCATATGAGAAATAATACTGGGGATAACCTATATAGTTCTCAATTTTATTATTTAGATTTTTTAGTATTTCCTTATACTTTTCTTTAGATAATCCATATTTTGCAGAGATCTCTGGTATCCACTGATCATTTCCGATATCCATCAGTCTTTTTAACAGACTCTTTTCCTCCAATGACATCTCATTCTTCCATAATTGAATCCACGCTTCCTTTGAGATGCCCGGATTATAGATATCACGCGGTAGCATATACTGAGGATTAACCCTCATTCCAAAAAACTGTAGGTCCGCTGCAAGAATCCTTAATAGCAGGGGCTCATTTTCTGAAACCTTAAGTATTTCTGATGCTTTTTGGATTAAAATTTGATCCATGGCAACATATCTGATTAACTCATCAGAAAGATTAATATGGTCCAAGAGAACCTTATAATGATCGTATTTATGATTATATTCAATAGGATATGCCAATACTGGAATGAGCCAGTAGTATAATTCTTGTACTCTTAGTGGAGAATATTTTATAGGGTTTATACAAAACAGATAACAGGCAACAAGGTTTGTTTCAAGGTCGAATGATTTTTTTGCTCCTAATAAACTGTGTCCTTTTTCCAAAAAATCTGACAAACGCTGAGTCAGATCATTTCCTTCATTTCCAAGTTCATCCCATAATTTTAGATACTCCTGTGGGTATTTTTTATTAAGGTCCTTCATTTGTTTGATGGTGGAGGCAAAACTGCCAATTGTCTTAAGTGCTTTTTTAAAAGCCTCATCCCTCTCCTCAGCCGTAGACCCCTTATTGGCCTGGAAGACCTCATAAGCCTCCTTGTACTTAAGCACCTCTTTCCCCAGGATATCCCCGCTCTCCTTATACCGCTGGATCAGCTCCCGGATATACGGGACCCGCTGCTCCGGTGTTGTTCTGAAATACTCCGCCATTTTTCTCCTTTCCTGTCTCATCCTTAATACTGGATGAATCATAGCAAATTCCCTGTTCCATAATCAGGACTCATCAGCCCTTGACAAGGTTAGCTCCAGAATCAGCCCCCTGATGGGAAGATGAATCAGCGTCCCTATGACAGGCTTCCCTGTGGCCCTTTCCACCGCTTCCCTGTATAGGCTCAGCTGAGGGGCATACTCCCTGGCATGAGCCACAGGATCCGGACCAGGATAGGACTTATGATCCACAATCACAAAGCCCTCCGGGGTTTCAAGGAGAAGATCGATCCACCCCTGGAAGCGCTGCCCCTCCTGATTCCGCAGGAACATGGGCCACTCTTTATATACCCTTGCCCCAGGCCAGCGTTTTTCCAGAAAGGACATCAGCCGCCCTCCGGCTTCCAGAACCTCTTCTGGATCCAGGCTTCCTTCCACACCATGGCCCTGAAGAAGCCTCCTGACCTTTTTCAGACCCTGCTCCTCCTTATCAGGCCAGGCTTCCATTCCCAGATACCCATGGATAGCATTCCCCACCCTGTCCATGGAAGGGTTCCCCCTGAGCTTCATCCCAGCCTGGAAATCCTCCAGGATGCACACCTGGACATCCTTTGCTGTCTTCAGGCTGCTTGGCGCAACCCGGGCTGGGAGGTAGCTCTTCTTTTCCCCTGTCCGGGGAGGGAGCCAGACTGTCTCCTCCCTCTCACCAGCCAGATCTTCAGGAAGCCCCCCCTCAAACAGAAATGTCTGAAACAACACCGCCTCTTTTCCAACCTGTAGTTCATGAGCTCCTTCTTCATCCGAAAGATTCAGGACCGGATTTCCTTTGGCATCCATCAGCTTGTCCAGACGATGGCTGAGATAACCCTTAGAACCCTTCCGCATGGCGAAGACAAGACCATCACGGGCCCTGGTGATCCCCACATAGAGAACACGCTGCTCCTCTTCCAAGGCAAGCTTATCCAGCCTCCCTTGTTGAGGGAGCAGTGCGGTTTTGTCCTGGAGAGGCTTTAAACTCTTCCACCCTACAGGATGGGGCCAGTAGTTCAGGCTTCTTCCCCCCAGGGGATCACGGGGATCGAAGACCTCCTGGCCAAATACATTCAAGGCAAATATATGCTTGGGATTTTCTTTGTCCAGCCCTGTCAGAATCACCCAGGGCCACTCCAATCCCTTAGCCTTATGGTACGTCAGGACCTGGATGGTTTCCTCCCCTATGCTCCTGGCCTGTTCCGGCTTTTCTTCCTTCAGATAAGAGAGAAGACCCTCAACCGTTGCTGCACTGCGTTTCGCCTCACAAAGGCTCAGATAAGTCCCTGCCAGGCCCCGGAGAAGGTCCAGATTCCGCATAGCCAGTTCAGGATCCCTTCCTAGGGGGATGCTGTCCAGGAGCCCCACCTTCCCTATGGCGAATTCCAGCGCCTCCAGGGGGGTACGGTCCCCGAAGCCCTCCCGGCCCTGGTCCAGCCCCTGAATCAGAGGGTCCTCCCGCCAGGCCCTTTTTGCCTTGGCAGGATTGGCAGTCAGCTCCCGGAGCCAGGTCTCATTACTACCGTGCCCTGGGGAAAGGTGGACGATTTCCGTAAGGGCCAGGTCATCCCCCCCCTGATTCAGATACCGTAATGCAGCCAGCGTCAGACGGCATTCCCTGGTTTCCAACAGGGAGCCCTGGCCTACTGAAGCACGGAGCCCCGCTGCTTTCAGGCATCCGGCTATACGGGAGCATCCTCCATTGGTAGGGCAGAGGATCGCGATATCCCCAGGCTTCAGACCCTCCTGACGGGCCAGCAGATCCCGGACCCCAAGAGCCAGAGCCTGGGGCTCTTCAGTGTTGTTCTTAGCAATGAGGCACCAGTTTTCCAGGACTCCCCCTTGGGCTGCTTCCTTGCGTTGGACAGGGATTTTAAGTCGCACCTTCTCCCGGCCCATTCCATGGAAGACCTCCTGGAAGATTCCATTGGCCAGAGCCACCAGATTCTCCCGGGAACGCCAGGAGCTGTCCAGGATCTCTCCTTCCCCAACAGCCTCCACGACCTCCTTCATGAGTTGGGGATCGGTACCCCGGAAGGCATAGATGGCCTGTTTGGGATCCCCCACCCAGACCGAAGCCTTAGCCAGCTCATTGAGAGCCAGGAAAAGAGCCAGCTGGATGGGGCTGGTATCCTGGAACTCATCTATAAGGATCAGAGAGACCCGCTCCCGGAAGGAGGCCTGAAAAGCTTCATTCCCCCTGGCCAGTTCCAGGACCTTGGTTTCCTGATCGATGAAATCCATGAGCCCATGGGCCCGCTTGTATGCCTCATAATTCTCCAGGGCCTTTGCTGCACAGGAGAACACCCCTTGGATCATGGCCTGAAGATCCTCATGCAGACTGGGATTACTGAGAACCTGGCCTCCAAGATCCTGAAGATCCGCAACCATCTCCCTCCCTGCCACTTCAGGATCCAAATTATGCAAGCTGACCCAGTCCCCCCAGGTGAGAACCCCCTGGATGCTTTTGCGGTAACACTGAGAAACAGTCTCCAGGACAGCAAGGCTCTTTTTTGCTTTCAGCTCCCCCCGCTCCAGTGCCTGATAGGTGCGCTCCAGGCAGACTTTCATCTCCTCATCCAGATTCCTGGCTGAGGGCTCCTCCAGAAACTTCTGAAGGGAATCCCAGGAGGCCCTGGCGCTTTCCTTCAGAACATCCAGGGTCATCAGGTTGCTCCGGGAAGCATCTACAATCCCTTGGACCACTTCCCGCCAGTCCTCTTCAGAACCATAACCCTTGCGGCCCCCTACAAGGCCAAGGCGCTCTGCCACAGGCTCCAAGTCCTGCGCATAGCTGCTGATCACAGACTCTGCAGCCATCCGGAAAACCTGCCCTCCATCCTCCTCGGGAAGGGTCTTCAGGGCAGGGGAAAGCCCTGCTTCCATGGCATATTCCTGAAGAAGGCGGCCGCAGATGCTATTCACCGTCCCGATGAGGCTGTTCTCCACAGCCAGCGCTTCCTCCTCCATCCCCTCTTCCAGAAGCCTGGCCCGGATCCGCTCTTTGAGCTCCTTGGCTGCCTTTTTTGTGAACGTAGCTGCCAGAAGGGTTTCAGGCTCTAGGCCTCCTTTCAGGGCATCCACTACTTTCTGTGTAAGACTATATGTCTTGCCGGATCCGGCACTGGCATTTATGATCCTGATGTTCTTCATGCCTTCTCCCCTCCTTTGCCGCAGAGAGCCTGATAGTGGCAGAATCTGCAGGGTGCCTCCTGATACAGAAGGCCCCGGGCCTTCCAGTCCTGGATCTTCCCTTTTTTCTCCCCTGTTCTTCCTGCTCCATTCTCTTCAAGGCCACGGACCTGGATCTCCCCCTGGGAAAGGGCCTTCAGGGTCTCTTGCAGACTGGCCACAGCCCCCTTCCAGATCGCTTCTTTCCCCGCTTCCGCCTCCACAGGCATGCCGCTGAACAAGGGGCTTTCTGTGACAAACCTGCGCTGTTTCAGCATATAGTAGGCAGTCTGAACCTGCTCCATCCCCCCTGGCTGCAGAAGCCAGGCATAGGTTGCCAGCTGCAGGGCGATTCCTCCCTTCAGGTCCTCCCGGAAATACTTATCCCTACTGCTCCATTTCATATCCACGACTACAGGGGTTCCTTCCGGATCCTCCAGAAGAATATCCGCATACCCTGTAAAGGGAATCCCTTCCAACTTCCCTTCCAGGGCAGTCTCCACCCCCCGGACCCGGAGGCCCTTCTCCTGGAACTCCCGGGCCATATATCCCACAGATTCCACCACAGACTTCCGGTAGCGGAGGTTCTCTACCCCCGACCCTTCTTCCAGGAGGGACAGGGCCATGGAGGTGATGAGTTCCTCATACAGGCTCTCCGCCTGGGCCCTGGCCTCCTCTTCCCCAGGAGCAGGGTTGTCCAGATAAAGGCGTTCCACAATCCGATGGGCGAATGACCCAACCATCTGGTTCCCTGCGGGGATATTCTGGCTTTCCACAGGCCTCAGCTTCCCATGCTTATCCAGAACCCAGTTCAAAGGACAGCCGATGAGATTCTTCAGGCTGCTATAGGAAAGGCTCTGAGGTCCGGGAATGCTTCCAGGAGCCACCTGACAGACCAGAGCCGGAGGCTCCTCCCGGCGCTTCTTCCCTTCCACCAGAGCCAGGCTCCGCCCGGCAAAATGCCAGTCCCTGCTCTTTGTGGCCCCTGGCCAGGGACGGAAGAGCTTCTCACTCCCCGGGAACCTGGCCAGGAGGTCCTGGAAGGGATGATGACTTACTTCCTCCCCCTCCCTTTCCCGGAGGCTGATGGCCACAAAGCGCTTTTCCGTAAGCAAGAGGGCTCTGGTCCAGCTGGCAGCCTCCTGGGCCTGAAGCTCTCTTCCAGCAGGAGGGAAGATGCCATATGAAGCCAGCTCTTCCCGCTCCATTCTGCTCCAGTAGGTAGGGTTGGGAATGCTGGAATCATTGAAGGGGAACCACAATAGCTCCTCCACCTTGCCAGCAAGTCCTCCCGGCTCCACAGAGAGCATCCAGGGGGCAGCTTCCTCCAGGCTCTCCGGCCCTTTCGTACCTTCCCCGATGAGGGTCTCCAGAATCTGTTCCAGAAGGATCCGGGAAATGAAGCCCTTCCCTGCTGCCACCTTTGCCAGCTCTTCTCCCTGAGCCAGAAGCGCAGGAACAGAAGGCTCCTTCCCTGCCAAGGGACGAAGGCAATCCGCCACCATTCTGCAGCGGCGCCGGAGGCTCTCCTCAGAAATCCCCTCCCCCGGATCATGACGGTCCTTCCAGGTGAGCCACTCTATCTCCTCCAGGAGCTTATCCGTATTCTGTCTTCCCTGCTCCTGGTCATATTCCCGGCTTTTCCCCCGGATGTCGTTCATGGCTTTTTTCCAGGCGTCCCCCCCGATTCCAGGCTCTTTGCTGATGGCCTCCAGAAGCCGTCTTCCCGCCCAGGAGGGAATGGGGCTTAGGGGATGGGTAAGGAACTCCACCAGGATCTTCAAAGAGGGCGGATTCCAGGCCATGGCCAGAATCAGGGGGAGAAGCTGCTGCTTTTCCCGCCAGGGGGAGGCTTCACCCTTCCCCATCCGGGGCAGGGAAAGTCTCTCCAAGGAAAGATCCAGAATTTCCGTCCTCTTTCCGCAGATCACAGCAGTCTTCCTGTTGGCCTCTCCTCCTGCAGCCAGCCAGAGGGCAGCCTCCTTCCCTCCCTCCCATTCGTTGGGGGCCTCATACAGGAGGAGGCTCTCATCCCCCTCCCGGAGGGGTGGGAGATTTTCCTCTCCCAGAAGGAAGGCCTGAAGGATCTCCAGATTGCTCTGAGGCGCGTTGCTTCCATATGGCTTCCTGATCTCTTCCCTCCTCAGGAAGACACCCCTGGCCTCCAGAGCCTGGAAGACCCGCTGCCAGAGGACAGGCAAAGCTCCCGGGGGCTGAAGGAGGGTGATCTCCCGGATTCCCGGAGCAGCTCCTTCTTCCAGAACCTCGAGGATTCTTCCCAGCCTCTCTCCCTCTCCGGGAGGGAGGCTGTTCCTGTGCTGCTCCAGGGCCCAGAGGGTCTGAAGCCGGGGGCTGGCCTTCAGTTCCTCTCCACGCCATCCTGAAAGGGCCAGCTGATCCCGGAGAGAGAGAAGCTCTCTGGCAGTGGCCCAGGGATCGCTGAAGAAGGAAGAATGGGCCCAGCCCTCAGCCCGGTCCTCCATCTGAAGGATTCCCATCATAGCATTGATCCGGTGGACAGGATGGATTTCCGGGACCTGCAGCCCCAGCCTGGTTTCCAGTATGCCCAGGAGTCCTAAGGGTCCTGTACGGACCTTTCCCAGTTCAGCCTCTTCCCTGCTCCAGGGGCTTCCTTCCTGATGGATGCTGTAGATGATCTCCATGGTAACGTTCCTTTCCTGCTGCGAAGATTGCTCTGATAGGACCTGTCCATCCAGGTTCTGTGCTATATTTTTAATTATATATATTATACGGGAAGCCTGGCTGTTATCCAAGTGATTCCGGCCCAGAAGTCCTGTTTCAAAGGCACTTTCCTCGTATCACTGTATATAAAAAGACCTCCCAAAGAACGGACACTTCCTTCCCTACGGGCTATTCCACAAAAAAAGGCCCTGAACTCACCCGTTCAGGGCCTCCCCTTTTTTTCCTAACAGCCATCCAGGATCTTCAGAATCTCCCTGCTGTCAGGGATATCCTTCATAGACATCCCGTAATGGACATGACGGATGATCCCATCCCTATCGATCACCACCTGGGCCGGCATCCTCCCCAGCTTCAGGAGCTTCACCTGCTGCTGGAAGAGATCCGCAATCCGGTGGGCGGGATCCGGAATCCCCGGGAAGGGCATCTCATGCTCCTCCCAATACCTGGCAAAGGCCTTCTGATTCTCCGGGCCGATGGCCACAACCTCCGCATTCTTCTCCTTGAAAAGACCGTACTCCTGACGCAACTGCGCCATATGCTCCCGGCAGTAGGGTCATAGGAACCCCCGGTTGAAGACTAGGAAAAGGCTTTTCTTACCCCGGTAGGAAGAGAGGGTGAACTCCTTCCCCTCCCAGTCCGGAATGGAAAAGTCCGGGGCCGGCTTTCCGTTAGCGATTGTAATCTCCATGTTTCTTCCTTCTTTCTCTACAGGCCGGGTCTATTGGATATATTTCTGAATCCCCTGGCTGTAGCGCTCATAATCATCATCCTCCACCTTATACAGCTGAGGCCGCTCATACTCCTCCCGGTGGATGTCGTACTGATCATACCAGCCCACAGGGGCCCTGTAGATCTCCCCTGTATCCTCATCATAAAGACGATCATACCCCAGGGTAGCGTCACTGCGCTTCTGGGAAAGGGCATCATTCACCTTCTGCCGGCCCTCCCAGGCCCTGTTATATGAGTCTGCCGCAGCAGCCATGGTCCGTGCGTTTTCCAGAATCGCCTGGGTGGCTGCTTCGTTGTTCTGGAGGTACCGCTGGAGATAGGACTGGCTGAAGGCAAAGGTCCGGAGAGAAGCCTCCAGAACCTCCCGAAGAGCCGGGAACTCATGAGCCGGAGCCATAATCCCCGTGGCATTATAGACCATCAGCGGAGCCAGGTCCAGGCCACCCTGATAATAGCTTCCGTTAGAGACCACTGAGGCGCTGAAAAGCCCCTCCAAAGGCACGGCGCTCCCTGCCAGGGTATGCCGGGTCCGGAGGACCGCAGAATCCAGGGCATAATCCTTCAGGTAATTGTCCAGGGGATGCCTTTCCACAATCTCCAAGGTCTGGAACCGGTCCAAAACCCCCTGAACCCCCTGGCTCCCCAGGAAATCCCCATACTCATTCCACTTCTGATAGAACTCCTCCACCTTCCCCGTCTCCAGGACAGGACAGGCCCCAAACAGACTCCCGGCCCCATAATACTGGCGGAAGAAATCCCTGGCCCCCTGGCTCTTCATGAAGGGGTTGAACTCATAATAGTAGAAGATCCGCCGCTCCGGCACCGCCGGGTCGAAAACCACCAGGCCAAAACCCAGATTCCCCGGGTTCACCTTGTATTCCCAGCCCTTGGGAATCTCCATGGTGAAATCCCCTGTACTCAGGGTGGTCATCTCCAGCTCAAAGGAAGGAGCCGGCGCTGCCCCCAGGGGCTTCCCCTCCTCCTTCCCTGTCCCGCTGCAGGCGATGAGTCCCCCTGCCAGGAGCAAAATGGCAATCAGCAGTCTTCTCATGGCGTCCTCCTTCATCCCCTTCTTTCCCCCCATTATATCCCAAACCAGAGTTTTTGAATAGAAAAGGGGAGAGCCATGCTCTCCCTGTGCATCCCCTAAAGGCTCCTGAAGTAGTCCAGGATCTCATTAAAGCGGTCTTCCCTGTGCTGGCTTGTTCCGGAATTGATCTGATCAATCTGGAAATGCCGCATTGTATTGACGCCGCAGCTTCCCAGGGTGGCATGGATGAACTGGCTCTTCACCGGATTGTTCATCACCCCGTCAAAGAGGCTGTTGGGGGTCTCCATGGTGGTAATCACCACGGCCTGCTTGTTCAGGAGGCCTTCCAGCATCCCTCCTTCTCCATAGGTATAGGCGTAACCATAGAGGAGGACCTTATCCAGGAAGCCCTTCAGGATAGCAGGCATGGTGCTCCACCAGATGGGGAAGGAGAAGACCAGGACATCCGCCTCCTGGATTTTCTTCTGGTATTCCGTGACCTTGGGATCTGCAGCCTGGCCCTGGGAGAAGAGCTTCAGATCTGCCGCCTCCATCACAGGATTGAAGCCGTCCTCCACCAGGTTGAGGATTTCCGCCTCATGGCGGCCCTGGAGGGTTTCCCTGATCTTCTGGGTCAGCTGGCGGTTGAAGCTCTGGTCATAGGGGTGCGAGTCGATAATGAGGAATTTCATGATGTTCCACCTTTCAATATATAGATTTTTTCACTTGTCTGTTTTCAGTTTTTTCAGGAGGCCCAGGAGCTCCTCCTTCTCTTGGGAGGTAAGGGGGCGGAAGGCCT
Organism: uncultured Eubacteriales bacterium; assembly: GCA_964389165.1. GTDB lineage: Bacteria > Bacillota > TC1 > TC1 > TC1 > CAYMDI01. The sequence goes on from CAYMDI010000013.1 coordinate 10,318, forward strand.
CCTCCAGATCCCTAAGATGTCCCGGGAAAAGGTCCTGGATCTTCTCCCTCCCCAAGGGGGTGATCGCTGCCAGGGTAGCCCGGCGGTCTTCCGGACTTGTCCGGGTCGTGATGAGGCCCTGCCGTTCCAGGTTCCGGATTACCACTGTCATGTTTCCCGGGGTGGAGAGGATGATCCGGGTGATTTCCCGGATGCTCATCTCCCCTTTATGGTACAGGGCCTCCAGGACTGCAAACTGAGCCAAGGAGAGGCCCGCTTCTTTGAAGCGCTCCCCGGAATGCCTGTGGATCAGCTGGGTTGTCCGGGAAAGGCCGATGACCAGCTTGAGATTCAGGTCTGCTTCCTTGCCATAGCTCTTTTTCCCTGCCATCCTCTTACCCCCTCTTCATTTCAATGAGAAGGAAATGGGAGGCTTCCAGGGCCTTGATTTCCAGGCTCTCTTCCACCGCCTCCAGAGCATCCCTTTCCTTCAGGCTGTGTCCGCTGACAGAAGCTGTTCCTTCAATCTGTACAAGATAAGCCTGACGCTCCGGGGCCACCGGGAAGCTGGCTGTTTCTCCCTGTTTCAGGGCCAGGGCATAGATGTTGGCATCCTGGGAGATCTGCACAGGAGCAGCGCCTCCTTTTCCGGAAACCAGATGCAGGAAGCGGCCCTCCCGCTCTTCCCAGGGGAAGGGATAATCCCCGTAGGCAGGCTCATAACCCTGGGCATCGGGGTAGATCCAGATCTGCAGGAAGCGGAGGGTGTCCTCTCCCAGGTTATGCTCGCTGTGCCAGACTCCTGTCCCTGCACTCATATATTGGATCTGCCCTCTTTTGAGAGTCTGCCTGTTCCCCATGCTGTCTCCGTGGGTCAGTTCCCCCTGGACCACATAGGAGATGATCTCCATATCCCTGTGGGGATGGGTCTCAAAGCCCGTCCCGGGACGGACCAGGTCATCATTCAGCACCCGCAGGGCTCCAAAGCCCATGTTCTCCGGGTTATAGTATTGGGCAAAGGAGAAATGGAAGCGGCTCCGCAGCCAGCCATGGTCTGCAGTTCCCATTTTCTCATGGTCAAGGTATTTTATCATGGCGATAACCTCCTTCCTGTTTCAATTTTATTACTAATTAGTAATATTGTCAACAGCTTCCTGCCCTGACTGTCCTGATGCAAAAGAACCCCCCGTATGCTAGGATATAATAAAGAAAACAGCAGCAGAAGGCTGCAGGGAAAGGAACAGGTATGCTCATGGATATCACCCGGATAACCTGCCCTGGAAAAGGCAGGGAGGAGAATTGAAGGCAGGAAGAAGGCTGCTCCTGTCGCTTCTGTACCTGGCAGCCGCCCTCCTCCTGCCGGCCTGTTCAGAACCCACAGAAGGAGAGGCCCCCAGGGAGGAAGCCCTCCTGGGGGTCCTCACCGTCCATGCCGGCAACCAGCTCCAGCGGGATATCCTGCCCCAGCTGGCTGATCTATATGGCATCTCCCTTGAGGATGCGGAAGCTGCAGCTTCCGCCGTAAGGGACAGCAGCCTCATCGCTCCAGACTTGCAGGGCCCCAGGCGTCTGGAAGGGATCCTGCGTCCGGGGGAATATGAGGTGCCGGAGGGCCTGCCTTTAGAAGCCCTGTTTGAGTCCTTCCTGGAAGAGGCAGAACTGCGCTACCAGCGCCTCTTTAAAACAGTGGAGAACCCCAACTCTCTCTCCCCTTATCAGGTTCTGATCCTGGCTTCCATCATCGAGGCGGAGTGCCTGGGGGGAGAATTCCATAAGGAGGCCGCCGCTGTCTTCCTGAACCGTCTGGAGGCAGGCATGAAGCTCCAGAGCTGCGTCACGGCAGAATACGCCCTGGGTTATGCCCGGCCTTATCTCACAGGGGAGGATGTCTCCCTTTCCAGCCCCTGGAACACCTACTATGCTCAGGGACTCCCCCCCTCCCCGATCTGTGTAGCCGGGGAGGAAAGCCTGTCTGCAGCCATGGGGGTGAGCCAGGACCCTGCCCTCCTGTATTTCTACTATGACTATCTCCTGGGAGAGATGTTCTTCTTTTCTGATTATCTGGAATTCCAGGAAGCCGGGGCCAGCAGCCGGGATGCGTTTCTCAAGAAGTCCCCTGTGGGGCTCCGGGACAAGATCTCCAAGGATGACCTCTATCGCCCATGAAAAAGGGCCTGGCTTCAAGCCAGGCCCTTCCTTTCTTCTCTCTCCACCCTATTTCTCCTGGGCCTTCAGGACTGTGTAGCCTACTGTTGTAATGGCCTTGGTGATTTCCTCCAGAGAGAGGTCCTTCTCTTCAAAGTCCAGCTTCACTTTGCTGGAGTTGAAGAGGACCTGGATGCTTTCCTTCCCCACCCCTGGAAGGGCCTTGAGAGCCCCCTGGATCTTCAGGGCACAGGAGGGGCAGGTCAGGGTTTCGAGCTGGATTACCGCTTTCTTCATCATTCATCTTTCCTTTCTCTATCTGAATTCTTTCAGCCAGATCACCGATGTTCCTTCTTCAGCCTGAAGCGCAGCAGGCGCATGCCGTTGAGGATGACCACCAGGATGCTCCCCTCATGGACCAGCATGCCCACAGACATGTTCATCCACTGGCTGAGGAAGAGATTAGCCAGAAGGAAGGCTACTACCCCGATGGCGATGAGGATGTTTTCCTTCATGTTCCGGGCTGTGGCCTTCACCAACCCCAGGGCATGAGGCAGCCTGCTGAAATCCGAGTTCATCAGGACCACATTGGAGGTTTCAATGGCCACATCCGTGCCATGGCCCATGGCAATACCTATTTCAGCCCGAGCCAGGGAGGGGCTGTCATTGACCCCGTCTCCCACAAAGGCCACAATCTGACCTTGCTTCTGGAGGCTCTCAATGTATGCGGACTTATCCTCCGGAAGCATATGGCCAAAGGCCTGGGTCAGGCCCAGTTCTCCTGCAACCCGGTCCACGGTTCCCTGGCTGTCTCCGGAGAGGAGGACCAGGTTCCGGACCCCAAGGCTCCTCAGGCGCTGCAGATCTTCCTTCACCCCGGGGCGGATCTGATCCCGGATCCCCAGGATGGCCTGAAGCTCTCCGTCAATGGCCGTGAGGACCATGGAGTCTCCCTGCTCTTCATAGCGGAGAAGGTCCTCCCGGGCTTTTGGAGAGAGGAAGACCCCCTCCTGGGCCATCAAGGCTTCATTCCCCACCGCCACAGCATGGCTCTGGATCCGGGCAAGAATACCGGCCCCCTTTACCACCCGGGTCTCCTGAACAGGGTAGCGTTGGTATTCCTTGAGCTTCTTCACAACAGCCTTGGCCAGGGGGTGATCCGATTCCCCTTCCACACTGGCCAGGCAGGAAAGGGCCCAGTCCCCCTCTTCCCCATAGATGACCAGATCCGCCACCTGGGGGTTCCCCATTGTCAGGGTCCCTGTCTTATCAAAGGCCATGGTATCCACCCGGCTGAAATCCCGGATTACCTCGCTGCCCTTGAGGAGGATGCCGTTTCTGGCCCCATTGCCGATTCCCGCCACATGAGACACAGGCACCCCGATGACCAGGGCCCCCGGGCAGCCAAGGACCAGAATGGTGATGGCCAGTTCAGGATTCCGGGTGAGGATGTAGGCCAGACCTCCCAGAAGAAGGACAGCCGGGGTATAGTAGCGGGAGAAACGGTCAATGAAGCGCTCCGCTTCGGATTTGGAATCCTGGGCCTCCTCCACCAGCTGGATGATTTTCCCGAAGGTGGTATCCTCCCCCACCCGGTCCGCTGCAATCTCCAGGGTCCCATCTTCCAGAATGGTTCCCGCGAAGACACTCTCCCCCTCCTTCTTCCCCATGGGCAGGGCTTCCCCTGTGATGCTGGCTTCATTCACATGGCCCTCTCCCCGAAGGATCCTACCATCCACGGGGATTCTGGCTCCTGTCTTCACCAGGAGGGTATCTCCCCTGTCCACTTCTTCCACAGACACCTCCGGGAAGATGCCGCTATCCATGAGCTTCCAGGCTGTTTCAGGAGCCATTTCTGTCAGCTCCCGGATAGCGGAGCGGGTCTTATTCAGGGTCCGCTGCTCCAGGAAGGCCCCGAAGAGGAAGAGGAAGGTGACGATGGCAGATTCCTCCAGTTCCCAGATAGCCAGGGCCCCCAGAACGGCAATGGTCACCAGGACATCGATGCTCACCACCTTCACCCGCAGGGCCTGCCAGGCCTGAATGGCGATGGGCAGGACCCCCAGGATAGAGGCGGCAAGAAGAGTCCCATGGGAAAGTCCCTCTCCGGCACCCAGCCATTCCCCGGCAAAGGCCATAAGGATCAGGGCCCCGCCCAGGACCATGATCGTATTCTTACTGGACAGGATTATCCGCTGCATCCTTCCTCCTCCTTCCATCTTCCCAGCCTAGGACTGATAGGCCTGATCCAGGGCGGCCAGCATGGCATAGACCGCCTCATAGCTTTCGCAGACATCCTCCGGGACCCGATAGCCCCCAGTAAGCTTCTTCAGGGCTTCCAGCTCCGCTCCGATGGCCGGAAGGCCTTCCCCCGCCGCCTGGCTCTTCCTGACGATCTCTTCGAAAAGGCTGCGGACCTCATGGAATTCCGGGTGGCTGGCCCCATGGACCCGGTCCACCACAGGAACATACTGCTCCAGCATGGGGAGGTATCTTCCCGCAATATCCTTGTATCTGTTTTTCTCTTCCATATTCATCCCTCTTTCATATCGATTTCCAGCCCTTTCTTCAGGACTGCTTTCATTGTAGGGGATATCCTGCAGCCTTTCCTTGACGGCAGTCAAGTTCCGCAAAAAAAAAGCCCCCCCTATAAATGGAGGAGCCCTTCCTGATTAAGGATCCGCAGCTTTCTGGAAGAGAGCTGGCGGATGTATCCCCCTGCTTCCAGCTCCAGCAGCTTCCTGCTGATGGTCTCCGGGGTGGTTCCCAGGTAGGAGGCCAGATCCTTGCGGCTCATGGGCAGGGTGATTTCTTCCTTCCCCTCTGGCAGCAGGTCCAGGAGATGGTGAGCCAGGCGGCTTTCTACCCGCTCTGTGGCAAAGCGGGTGGCCCGCTTTTCCGATTCCCCCAACCGGCTGGAGAATTCCTCCAGAACCTTCAGGGAGATGGATGGATACTTCAGGAGGAGGGTTCTGAAATCTTCCCTGCGCAGGGTGCAGATGCTGGCCTCGGTCATAGCGCTGGCATAATCCTCATGGAGGGCTTCCTGAAAAAGGGCAGTCTCCCCTGTGAAATCACCGGGTTCCAGGATCCGCAGGAGCTGCTCCTTGCCGTTCTCTCCCAGGCGCCAGATCCGCACCTTACCCTGGCTGAGGATATACAGGGTATCAGCCTCCTCCCCGGCCCGGTAGAGGACTTCTCCTTTCTCATAGGAGGCACTGTGGATGAGACCCATGATCTCTTCCATCTGGCCTTCCTCCAGATGATTGAAGATGGGGACCCTGGAGATGCAGCTCTCCTCCCCGCTCTCATGGGCTGTGCAGCCCCCATGGCTGCAGGCTGGGTTTTTCTTCATGGTCATCCCCCTCTCCCTCCTCTTCGTTCTTTCTGTCCCTCATTATATCACAGTGTCAGCGGAGGGGATAAAGAAAGGCAGCCCGGGGTTCCGGGCTGCCCAGCTAAGTTCCACGAAAATTTCTTTTATCTATCCTTCCTTCCGGAAAAGGCTCAGAGCAAGGCGGACCCCTATAATCCCCAGAAGCAGGGTAAAGATATCATAGAGGATGATGGAGGCGATGACAGTGAGGAAAATGGGACCTCCAGGCTCCCTGTCTCCATGAGCCAAGCCGGATACTACAGCTAAAAGCTGCCCCCCAACAAGCGTGAAAACCATGAGACCCAAGGTCACAGCAACAGCCCGCACCTGCCTCTTGGCCAGAATCGCCCCGGCCAGAAGGAGGAGGGCCCCCAGGAGGACCAAGAGCCCCAGTTCTGCAGGGAGGAGGAAATCCATGAGGAAAGCTCCCCTCATGATGCTTCCGGGAATACTGGTGACCAGCATGAAGACCACAGGGAAAAGGAGCAGGACACTCCCCACAATGGCGGAGATTCTGGCCAGAACCAGACGTGCTTTCATAAGGATCCCTCCTTCCGGATATCTTGTGCCTCCATTATATTCCCCGCCTATTGAGATTACAACCCCGCCTCGGGAAGAGGGCCGGGCTTCTTTCAGGAACGGAAGCCACGGATCAGGAAGTTCCCCAGGGAGGGCGGAAAGAGACCATACATCCAGCAGCCCACACAGAAGCCCAGAAAGGCTTCCAAGGCAGCACAGAGGAGGAGGACCCCCAGGACAGCTGCTGCAGCCAGCGGCAGGCTGAGCCCGTAAAGGATGGCTGCAGTCAGGGTGAAGGCCAGCCCCACCCTTGCAGCAAAGACCTTGGGAGCCTTATCCCTCATCACCTTCTTCAGCTTCAGCCCAGCGGCTATGCCCCTGGCCATCAGGGCCAGCAGACTGTAACGGGGAGGCAGGAAGGCCCTGGCCAGAAAATCCAGGGCCAGGAAAGCCGCCAGGAGGCTTGCCGGGAGGAGGAACCCCAGGAGGCCCAGGGCCAGATCAAGGCCTCCGAGAAACAGGACAGAACCTGCAGTAAGGCGAGCCGCCGTGTTATCACTTTTCACCCCGGAAATGGGGCATACGCTTGTATTACTCATCAGGAGCACTCCTTTTCATTGTTTTCCTATCTGAATTATATGATATATGAAAAGGGCTCTTCTGTCAACTCCAGGCTGCAATAAAAAAGAGGCCCAAAAGGGCCTCTTCAGCAGACCTCCCGGCTTTAGGGAGCAGGAGGCCCGAAGAGAAGGGCTGTGCCGAATACCAGAAGCCCCAGGAGCAGGAAGAGCCCCAGGGGGATGGAGAGATAGACCAGCAGGGAACGCTCCTTCTCCCGCCAGACAGCCAGCACCCCCAACAGAGCTGCGAGAATCGCTGCCCCGAAGCTCAGATAGATGGCAGATGCCAGGAGGGGATCGCTTTGCAAAGTGGGGTATTCCTGACTGTTCCCCAGCAGGCTGGAAAGGAGGCTGGCTGCCCCCCCGGCTACCAGGAAGAGCAGGAAGAAACCAAGGGCCCATTTGCCTTTGGAAGTAGTTGGCTTCAGAATGATGCTCATGACAGGCTCCTTTCTCTCCTTCAGGATATTTTTGTCTACAGGTTAAACATATAAACTATAAATAAAGCTATTGTATACCCTCATTTCACCACGTTCTGGATATGGGCGATGGCCTCATAATTGCTGATGGGGTTTCCGGAGATATTCAGGTTCTTGAATGAGGAAAAGCCCTTGAGAGGGGAGATATCCTGAATCTTATTGTTGTTCAGGTACAGTTCCTGCAGGGAGGGGACCTCGGCCAGGGGGCTGATGTCCCCTATCCCATTCTCATAAAGGGAGAGGTAGGAAAGCTTAGGCAGTCCCTTCAGGGGGCTCACATCCGTCACCCCATTATAGGTGAGGTCCAGATGCTCCAGCACAAGATAATCCTTGAGCAGCCCTATTTCTGTCAGATCATTGGAGGACAGGCCCAGACGCTTCAGGGAGCCAGGAGCAGAAAGCCCCTCCAGGGAAGTAATGCTGTTGGAGGACAGGCTCAGATAGATGAGCTTGCTGAAACCTTTGAGGAAGGCCAGGCTCTGGATCTTATTCTGGCTCAGGCCCAGATTGATGATCTTGTCCTTATTGGGAATGGATTCCAGATCTGCATCAGGCTGCTGGTACATCCGCAAGGAGGTAAGCCTGGGGAAATGAACCAGATCTTCCAGGGTCCTGATCTTCCCTTCATCCTTATACCGCTTCCCCTCATACTCGAATTCATCCATTCCGAAAAGGATCACCGACTTGTCCTGATGGCCTCCTCCTGAAAGCCCCAGGACAGAATCCCCGGCTATCATGATTCCTGAAATCTCACTGAGATCCGAAGGGTAGATTTCCTCCTGTCCCAGTTCCTTCTGGAGCATGGCTTCGAAAGCAGGATCCTTGAAGGCAATAGCCTCTTCCTTCCCGCCTCCGCCTCCGGCCCCTCCTTCATTCCCGCCGCACTGGGTGGCCAGGATGATGATCAGCACCAGCACCGCCAGAAGGGCCACAATCAGGATATTACGTTTCTTATTCACTACAATCCCCCCTTTTTCTCCCAGTATACCCCACAATCCCCAGGATGGCAAAAGGCGGGGGCATCCCCCCGCCAGCAATATCATCCCCGCCTATAAAGGTTCGATCCTGCAGCCCAGATCCATGGGCTTGCCATAATACAGGCTGGAGGTGACAATCCCATCCACATTAGGATCAGAATAACTTTCCGCATTCTTATCATTAATGCCCCCGGCCACCAAGACCGTCAGCCCCGGATACCGGACCTTCAGAGCCGCCAGCTTTTCCCTCACCTCTTGGAAAATCACCTTATCCAGCTGGATGCCATGAACCCCGGCTGCGGCCAGGAGGCCTGCTTCCTCCAGATCTGAAGTCTCCACAATGATCTTCTTTTCACAGGCCAGGGTCCGGATATCCTCCAGCCTCTCCAGGAATCCTTCCAGCCCTCCCAGAATGTTCAGATGATTCCGGAAAACCAAGACAGATTCCGAAACCCCCAGGCGATGAGGTAGGGCTCCCCCAGAGATAATCCCCTTCATGGCCAGCTTCTTTGTCCCGGGGAAATTCTTCCGGGTGGCCAGGATCATCAGCCTGGGGTTCCGGACCCGGGCCTCTTCCAGGAGGCGGTCTGTCTTTGTCGCAATGCCGCTTGCATACTCCAGGACATTCTGAGCGATTTTCCAGGCCATATGCAGGCTTCCGGCCTCCCCGGTCCCGCTGATCAGGATATCCCCATGGTGGATCCTGGCTCCGCTGGGAACCTTCCCTTCCACCTGGATCCCCAGTTTCCCGAAGATCTTCTCGGCTTCCTCTGTGCCACAGGCAATGCCCTTCTCCCTGGTGAAGATGGTGATCCGGGCTGGCTGCTCCCCAATGCCTAGAAGATGGGAGGTAAGATCCAGGTAAGGCACATCCTCCTCAATCAGCCTGTCAATCTCATAATCCAGTAGCTTATACATCTTGCTCTCCTTTCCCATCCTCTCCCGGCCTTTCTTCCCTCAGCAGCAAGAGGGCCTGCGGCGGGAAGCGCAGAAAGATTTCCCGGGAGGAAGGCCTCTCTTCCCAGAGCTTCTTTGGCACCATGTATTCCAGAATATCCCCTTGGGCCCAGCCGGCGCGGCCTACCAGAACCTCATACTCAAAGAGCCCTTCCGTAACCCGGAGGACCTCCCCCTGGAGGATGTTCCTCCCTGGTCCCTCTGCCAGCTCCAGGCTGTGGGCCCGGATCCCCACATGGGTCCAGGAAGGGCAGGGTGCCTCCCCTGTCTCCAGCTCCAGCCCCCAGGCTGTAGCCAGGATGCCCCTTTCCGGGAGGAGGATGCAGGGGGAGATATTCTTGCAGCCTGTTGCACGGGCTGCCTCAAGAGTTCCAGGATTCCGGAACATCTCTTTGGTATCCCCCTGGGCCAGGGGCTCCCCCTGCTCCATTATCAGGAGCCGGGGGCAGAAGCGATAAGCCTCCTCTCTGCTGTGGGTGACCATCACCACATCCCCGGAGAACTGCCCCAGGAGCTCCTGGACCTCTCCGTAGACCTTTTCCTTCAGGGCCGGATCCAAGGCGGAAAAGGGCTCATCCAGCAGGAGGATCTCCGGCTTGCGGATCAGGCACCGGGCCAGAGCCACCCGCTGCTGCTCCCCCCCGGAGAGCTGCCAGGGATGCTTCTCCTCCACCCCGGACAGATGGAACATCCGGAGCATCTCTTCCAGCTGCTCTTCCTTCTCCTCCTGGCTCCCGGGAAGGCCTGCCAGGATATTCTCCCGGGCTGTGTAATGGGGAAAGAGAGCATACTGCTGGAAGAGGTACCCTACATTCCGCTCTCTGGACCTGATGTTGATTCCCTTCCGGGAATCAAAGAGCGTCCGTCCGTTCAGAAGGATCCTTCCCTCATCGGGAGTCTCGATCCCGGCAATACACTTCAGGGTCAGGCTCTTGCCGCTCCCGGAAGCCCCGAGAATCCCCAGGAAATCCCCATCCGTCTCAAAGGAAGCTGCCAGCTGGAAATTCGGAAGCTTCTTGCGGATCTCTACAACAAGGCTCATCCTTCAGCCCTCCTTTCCTTCCTGCCCCTTTTCCCTTCTTTGCCGCTGAAGTAGTTCATACCCAGGACTACAAGGAAGGAAATAGCCAGGATCACCAGGACATAGTACAGGGCCGCCTCCATGTTCCCGGCCGCCACTTCGGAATAGATAGCCATTGGCAGGGTCCTGGTCTTTCCGGCGATATTCCCGGCAATCATGGCGGTTGCCCCGAATTCCCCCAGGCCCCGGGCAAAAGAAAGGATCCCCCCTGCCACTACCCCGGGGAGGGCAAGGGGCAGCAGGACCTTCCGGAAGACCTGGCCCTCAGACATTCCCAAGGTTCGGGCTGCCATCAGATAAACAGGATCCACCTGCTCAAAGGCTCCCCGGGCTGCACGGTACATCAGGGGGAAGGAGATGGCCATGGAAGCCAGAACCGTAGCCGGCCAGGAGAAGACGATGGTCACCCCGAGGAATTCCAAAAGAAAGGCGCCAATGGGCCGGTTCACCCCGAAGATCATCAGCAGCAGGAAACCCAGGACTGTGGGGGGCAGGACCAAGGGAAGGGTCAGCAAGCCATCCAGGACCATCTGCAGACGCCTGGACTTCAGAGACACTACCCCCCAGGCGGCAAAAAGCCCTAACACAAAGGTCAGGGCTACGGCTGCCGTAGCTGTTTTCAGGGATATGATGATCGGGGAAAGATCCATGGTACCCTCCTATAATCCTGCTATTGTGCAGGGATGAAGCCAGCCTCGTCAAAGGCCTTCATCGCTTCTTCCCCTTTGAGGAAGCTGATCAGCTCTTTTGCTGCTTCTGCATTGGCGCTTGCTTTAACGATTCCTACCGGATAGAGGACCTTGGAAACAGATCCTTCAGGAGCCTCGGCCACCATTTTCACCTTGTCTGTTGACAGGGCATCTGTAGCATAGACAAGGCCAGCCTCAGCGCTTCCCCCCTCCACCCAGTTCAGGACTTCCGTAACCGTGGAGCCAAGGCTGGCCTTGGCCAGGACAGCATCCCAGAGCTGCAGGCTGGTCAGGGCTTCCCTGGCATACTTCCCTGCCGGCACACTGCCAGGGTCTCCAATGGCTATTTTATCCGCTTTCAGGATGTCTGTAAAGGCGCTAAGGCCCTTCTGGCTCCCTGCGGGGACAATGAGGACCAGTTTGTTTTCCAGGAGGTTCTCCACAGAATCTTCCAGCATCAGCCCCTTGCTGATCAGGGCCTCCATGTTGGAGAGGGCGGCAGAGATGAAGAGGTCCACAGGGGCTCCCGATTCGATCTGGGTCTGGAGCTTCCCGGAGGCATCATAGGTGGGCTGCACTGTAATATGGGGGTAGGCCTTCTTGAAGGCCGGGAGGATCTCACCGTCCATGACATTCTTCAGGCCGGCCGCAGCAGCCAGTGTCAGGGTTACTGGCTCCTTTTCAGCCTCCTCCACAGGGGTGCTGCAGCCTATGAGGACTGCGGCCAGCAGGAGGGTGGACACAAGGGCCATCAACGTTTTCTTGAACATATTCACTTTCCTTTCCCAGTAGTCTGCCTACCTTAAACCAAATGATACCAAATGATTACCAACTATGCCAAGTATACGGCAGGAAGCCTGGCCCTGTCAAGGGGAGGCCCGGAGAAGTTTGTCTTCCCTCCTTCCCTGTGCTAAAATATACCTGATAACAGATATCCTGAAGGAGCGGAAGAGATCATGGAGAACACAGAGCTATATACCCCGGAAGAGATCGCCAGGCGCCTGAAGCTGGCCAAATATACGGTGTACGAGATGATCAAGCGGGGGGACCTGGAAGCCCATCGCCTGGGGGCCAGTCTGCGGATCTCTGAGGAGCAGTTCCAGCGCTATCTCCAGCGCTCCAAAGGCTCTACCAATACCTATGAGGCTATCCTCCATGGGGATGGCACCGCTATGGTGGGCTCTGTTCCCTTTGTGGTAAACAGCACC
>CAYMDI010000014.1:0-21316 GCA_964389165.1 uncultured Eubacteriales bacterium
ATGGTCCCGATATTCACATGGGGTTTCGTTCTCTCGAATTTGGATTTTGCCATAACTGATTTCCTCCTTGTTTAGCCTTGTCTTTTACTGATGATTTCTTCACTGATGCTCTTCGGCACTTCATCATAGTGGTCGAACTGCATGGTGTACTGTCCGCGCCCCTGGGTTCTGGAGCGGAGGTCTGTGGAATAGCCGAACATCTGGGCCAGAGGCACATAGCCCCTGACTGCAGTGATGCCCCCTGGTCTGGGGTCCATCCCTTCGATCCGGCCTCTTCGGGCATTGATATCCCCGATTACGTCACCCATATACTCTTCAGGAATGGTGACTTCCACTTTCATGACGGGCTCTACAATGGTTGCCCCAGCCTTTTTAGCTCCTTCTTTGAAGGCCATGCTACCGGCGATTTTGAAGGCCATTTCAGAGGAGTCGACCTCATGATAGGTTCCGTCAAGAAGGACGATTTTCACATCCATCACCGGATAGCCTGCCAGCACCCCGCTGGTCATGGCTTCCTGGATTCCAGCATCAACTGCAGGAATGTATTCCTTAGGAATGGCGCCACCTGTAACCTTATTCTCGAAGAGGTAGCCTGTGCCCCGTTCCAGGGGAGACAATTCGATGATGACGTGGCCATACTGGCCTTTACCGCCGGACTGTCTTGCGTACTTGACTTCTGATTTCTGGGTTTTGGTAATGGTCTCTTTATATGCAACCTGAGGCTTCCCGACCAGAGCGTCTACCTTGAACTCCCGGAGGAGTCGGTCAACGATGATTTCCAGATGGAGCTCGCCCATTCCGGAAATGATGGTCTGTGCGGTCTCTTCATCGGTATGTACCCGGAATGTGGGGTCTTCCTCAGAAAGCTTCTGCAGGGCTACGCCCATTTTTTCCTGATCCTGTTTGGTCTTAGGCTCGATAGCCACGTCGATAACGGGATCCGGGAACTCCATGGACTCCAGGACGATAGGTTTCTTCTCGTCGCAGAGGGTATCTCCTGTGGAGGTATCCTTCAGGCCTACTGCTGCTGCAATGTCACCAGTGCGGACTTCTTTAATCTCTTCCCTAGAGTTGGCATGCATCTGCAGGATCCGTCCGAGGCGTTCTTTCCGCTCTTTATTGGAGTTGTAGATGTATGAGCCGGCTTCTGCTACCCCGGAGTAAACCCGGAAGAAGGCAAGCTTCCCTACGAAGGGGTCTGTCATAATCTTGAAAGCCAGGGAGGAGAAAGGAGCGCTGTCATCAGCGGGCCGTATCTCCGTCTCACCTGTATCCGGATTGGTCCCTTCCATGGCAGGAATATCCAGTGGGGAGGGAAGGTAGGCGACGATGGAATCCAGCAGAGGCTGTACCCCTTTGTTCTTAAAAGAGGAGCCGCAGACTACAGGGATCATGGTCACAGCCAGGGTCCCTTTGCGGATCCCTTCTTTGATCTCATCCTTGGTCAGCTCTTCCCCTTCCAGGTACTTCATCATCAGCTCTTCATCGCTTTCAGCAGCGGCTTCTACAAGCTTTTCCCTGTATTCCATTGCCTGGTCCATGAGCTCAGCAGGAATCTTTGCTTCAGCAAGGGTCTTGCCCAGGTCATCTGTATAGATGATCGCTTTCATCTCCACCAGGTCGATGATGCCTTTGAAATTCTCTTCCGCTCCAATGGGGATCTGGAGGGCGATGGGATTGGCGCCAAGGCGGGTCTTGATCATATCCAGACCCTTGAAGAAGTTGGCTCCTGTACGGTCCATCTTATTGATATAGGCGATGCGGGGGACCCCGTATTTATCTGCCTGGCGCCATACGGTTTCAGACTGAGGTTCAACCCCGGCTACAGAGCAGAATACAGCAACTGCGCCGTCCAGCACCCGGAGGGACCGCTCCACTTCCATGGTAAAGTCCACGTGTCCTGGTGTATCAATAATGTTAATACGATGTCCATCCCACTGGCATGTGGTGGCTGCGGAAGTAATGGTGATTCCCCGTTCCTGCTCCTGGACCATCCAGTCCATGGTAGCAGCGCCTTCGTGAACCTCTCCGATCTTGTGCACACGGCCTGTATAGAAGAGGATCCTCTCCGTGGTTGTGGTCTTCCCCGCATCGATGTGGGCCATGATGCCGATATTGCGGATGGAGTCCAGACTATTCGTTCTTGCCATTTCTGTCCTCTCCTACCACTTGTAGCTGGCGAAGGCTTTGTTCGCTTCTGCCATTCTGTGCGTGTCTTCCTTTTTCTTCACGGAAGCGCCTGTTCCATTTGCAGCATCCATCAGCTCGTTAGCCAGCTTCTGCTCCATGGATTTCCCGCTTCTCTTCCGGGTGAAGTCTGTGAGCCAGCGGATTCCCAGGGTCTGTCTGCGCTCAGGGCGGACTTCCATGGGCACCTGATAGTTGGCACCACCGACACGGCGAGCCTTGACTTCAAGGGCCGGCATGACATTTTCAAGAGCTTCATTGAAGACTTCGATGGGATTTCTTCCGGTTTTCTCCCGGATGATATCAAAAGCGCTGTAGCAGATGTTCTCTGCGATGCTCTTCTTCCCGTCCAGCATGATCTGGTTCACCAGTTTGGTGAATACGACGCTTCCGTACACTGGATCCGGAAGGACAGTCCGCTTGGGTACGCTACCTTTTCTTGGCATTTATTTCACCTCTTACTATTTCTTCGGTTTTTTCGTCCCATACTTGGAACGGGACTGGTTGCGGTTATTGACCCCTGTTGCATCCAAGGCGCCCCGCACGATATGATACCGGACCCCTGGAAGGTCTTTCACCCTTCCGCCCCGGATCAAGACCATGGAGTGCTCCTGCAGGGAGTGGCCGATACCGGGAATGTATGCAGTGACTTCCATCTGATTGGTCAGGCGGACCCTTGCCACTTTCCGCAGAGCGGAGTTCGGCTTCTTAGGGGTTACCGTATACACCCTGGTGCAGACGCCTCTTTTCTGAGGGCATTCTCTGAGGGCGGGAGCTGTGGATTTAGCCGCAGCTGTCTTTCTTCCTTGCTTTACAATCTGGTTAATTGTAGGCATTTGACACCTCCTTAATTCTCTTGCTTTAAAACACCGGCGATTGCGGTGTCCACTTCGACTTCACAGACGGCACCAAGCTTCTTCATGGTTTCCACATAATAGATGGAGATCCCTGAAGCCTTTGCCGCCACTATGAGGGGTTTCACCAGCCTATGTTCAGCATCCATAGCGATAAAAATCCCTTCCAGGAGTCCTTTTTCAAGGGCTTTCCTGGTTTCCCGGGTGCCCACGGTGCGCTTTTTCCCATCTTTGATGAGATCCAGAGACAATCCGCAGACCTCCTTTCTAATCATAGCCTTCTTATTTTATCATTAAAGAAAAACCCTGTCAACAGGGATTCCTTCAGGCCTGGCAGGGGGTTCCAGCCCCCTGCTCGGCCTTCAGGCCCTTTATTCCAAGGCAGATTCTTCCAGCCCTTCTGCAACCCCGGCCAGGACTTCTTCCTGCACGGGAAGCTCTTGCGCTGAAGGCTGTCCTCTGCGTTTTACCTGGAGTTTCTGATAGCGGATGAAGCCGGTTCCTGTGGGGATCAGCTTCCCGATCTGGACATTTTCCTTCAGTCCCAGGAGATGGTCTTCCTTGCCTTTTACCGCAGCTTCTGTGAGGACCTTGGTGGTCTCCTGGAAGGAGGCGGCGGAGAGGAAGGAATCCGTAGCCAGGGAGGCGTTGGTGATTCCCAGGAGGACAGGTTTGACCTTCGCAGGCTCTTCCGCATCCCGGTTCTTCTCCTCCAGCTCTCTCAGATCGGTGATTGTGCCTTCCAGGAGGGTGGTCAGCCCGCTATCCGTAACCCTGTATTTCTTCATCATCTGGCGGACGATGATCTCAATATGCTTATCGTTGATGTCTACACCCTGGGTCCGGTAGACTCGCTGGACTTCTGCCAGGATGTAGTTCTTCACTTCGTCCACACCTCTGTACTCCAGTAGGTCCTTCAGGTCATGAGGCCCTTCTGTGAGCTTCTGTCCCTGTACCACCTGATCGCCGTTCTGCACAAGGAGCTTGGCTGTCATGGGAACCATATAGGTGGCTGTGATCTTATCCAGCTCTTCCACAACTTTGGCATTGGGATTCAGGGTAGGATCTTTCACAAAAGGTGTGCCCTCAATGCTCCGGGGTCCTGTGATGCGGATCTGAATCCGGCCTTTCTCACTGGCTACCGCTACCTCTCCGGCAATGGCTGCTACCTCGCAGTTCCCTTTCGGACGTCTGGCTTCGAAAAGCTCTTCAACCCTGGGAAGACCCTGGGTGATATCATCCCCGGCAACCCCTCCTGTATGGAAGGTCCTCATGGTGAGCTGGGTTCCCGGCTCTCCGATGGACTGGGCTGCCACAGTTCCTACAGCCTCTCCCCGTTCTACAAGAAGTCCTGTAGCCAGGTTCTGTCCATAGCACTTGGCACAGACTCCATGCTTGCTTTTGCAGCTGAAGTTGGAGCGGATCAGCACTCGTTCCACCGCCAGGCCTTCAATCTTCTTGGCCAGTTCCTTGGTGATCAGAGTATCCCGGGGGATCAGCACTTCTCCTGTTTCAGGATGGAGGATATCGTTGATGGCAAAGCGCCCGATAATCCGTTCTTTGAGGGGCTCAATGACCCGCTTCCCATCTTTAATCTCTTCGACCCAGAATCCTTCCGTATCTCCGCAGTCTTCTTCTGTGATGATGACATCCTGGGAGACATCCACAAGGCGCCTTGTCAGGTAACCGGAGTCCGCGGTCCGAAGGGCTGTGTCAGCCAGACCTTTCCTGGCTCCGTGGGTAGAGAGGAAGTACTCCAGAACCGTCAGCCCTTCCCGGAAGTTGGCTTTAATGGGCAGGTCTACGATCTTCCCGGAGGTGTCTGTCATCAGACCCCTCATCCCGGCCAGCTGGCGGATCTGCTGGAGATTCCCTCTGGCTCCGGAATTGGCCATCATATAGATGGGGTTGAACTCATTAAGGTTGTCCATCATGGCCCTGGTGACTTTCCCGGTGGCCGCGCTCCAAAGCTCTACAACTTTCTCATGTCGCTCATCTTCTGTGCAGAAGCCTTCCTTATACAGGTTCTCGATGGCATCGACTTCTTTATCTGTTTCAGCCAGGATTCCAGCCTTGGCTTCCGGAATATCGATATCCGCTACGCTGATGGTCAGCCCCGCCTTGGTAGAATATTTGTAACCCATGCGCTTCACGCCGTCCAGGAGCTGCGCTGTCTTTGCCGCTCCCAGCTTCTGGTGGCTTTCTGCAATCAGCTGTCCCAGTTTCTTCTTGTCCATGGGGAGATTGTAGTAGCCAAGCTCCCGGGGCACAGGAATCTCTTTATTGAAGATCAGCCTTCCCAGCGTAGTCTCGAAGAGCTGTCCCTTGGCCAGCATCTGCCCTTCGGCCCCCAGGCTGTTGATGGAGTCTACCAGAAGGATATCCTCCTCGGCCCGGATGCGGATTCTGGCATGGAGGCTTACCGCTTTGTGCTCGTAAGCCATCATAGCTTCTTCATAGCTAGAGAATACCATCCCTTCTCCGGGTTCCCCTTCTTTTACTACAGAGAGGTAATAGGAGCCCAGAACCATGTCCTGCGTGGGGGTGGCAACCGGGAATCCATCCTTCGGATTCAGGATGTTATTGGTGCTCATCATCAGAAGGCGGGCCTCTGCCTGGGCTTCCAGGGATAGGGGCACGTGGACAGCCATCTGGTCTCCGTCAAAGTCGGCGTTGTATGCGGTACAGACGAGGGGGTGCAGCTTGATGGCCTTGCCATCTACCAGCACCGGCTCAAAAGCCTGGATTCCCAGCCTGTGCAGAGTGGGGGCGCGGTTCAGGAGCACAGGATGCTCTTTTACCACTTCCTCCAGAATATCCCAGACTTTTTCGGATTCCCGTTCAACCTGCTTTTTGGCCTGCTTGATATTCTGGGCATCTTCCCGCTCTACCAGTTCCTTCATGACAAAGGGCTTGAAGAGCTCCAGGGCCATTTTCCGGGGCAGGCCGCACTGATGCATTTCCAGTTCTGGCCCTACCACGATTACGGAACGGCCTGAATAGTCCACCCGTTTCCCCAGGAGGTTCTGGCGGAAGCGGCCCTGTTTCCCTTTGAGCATGTCGCTAAGGGATTTCAGGGGCCTGTTTCCAGGGCCCAGGACCGGCCGTCCCCGACGGCCATTATCGATGAGGCTGTCTACAGCCTCCTGAAGCATCCGCTTTTCATTGTTCACAATGATGTCCGGGGCAATAGAGAGCTGCAGCAGCTTCTTCAGCCTGTTATTCCGGTTGATGACCCGGCGATAGAGGTCATTCAGATCGGAGGTGGCATAACGCCCCCCGTCCAGCTGGACCATAGGCCGGATTTCCGGTGGGATTACAGGAATGGTATTGAGGATCATCCATTCCGGCTTGTTCCCGGAATTCCGGAAATCTTCCACCACACCAAGACGGCGGAGGAGCTTGGTCTTTTTCTGCCCTGTGGCATCTTTAACCTGCTCCTTCAGCTCGGTATGGAGGCTATCCAGATCGATAGCCCCGAGGAGCTCCTGGATCGCTTCAGCGCCGATGCCGCCCCGGAAGCCTTCTGCGAACTCCCATTCCCGATACTGCTTATCAGTCAGAAGGTCTTTCCTGGACAGGGGGCTGTCCCCCGGTTCAATGACTACATAACGGGAGAAGTACAGGACAGCCTCCACATCTTTGGGAGACATATCCAGAATGATGGAGATCCGGCTTGGGGTCCCCTTGAAATACCAGATATGGGAGACTGGCGCAGCAAACTCAATATGCCCCATGCGCTCCCTCCGGACCTTGGCCCGGGTGATCTCCACGCCGCACTTGTCGCAGACGATCCCTTCGAATTTCACTTTTTTGTATTTTCCGCAGTGGCACTCCCAGTCCTTTGTAGGGCCGAAGATTTTCTCGCAGAAAAGCCCGTCCCGTTCCGGCTTCTGGCTCCTGTAGTTGATGGTCTCGGCTTTGGTTACCTCACCGTAGGACCAGGCCCGGATCTGCTCAGGAGATGCCAGGCTGATTTTAATGGTATCGAAATTGCTGGAATCCAAAACCT
Source organism: uncultured Eubacteriales bacterium (assembly GCA_964389165.1). Lineage (GTDB taxonomy): Bacteria > Bacillota > TC1 > TC1 > TC1 > CAYMDI01. The sequence continues at coordinate 7,054 of CAYMDI010000014.1, forward strand.
TATCGTTGGCTTTGGCCGCTTTCTTCATTGTATCCATTGGTTATGGTATCTCCCTTCTATTCCTCTTCAACCAGGAAGAGGCCTTCTTCTGGCGCCTCCTCCTGGAAGCCCCCATCATTCAGGCTTTCCAGGGCAGCCTCATCCTCTTCTTCCAGGATGTCTTCCACCGCTTCCATATCTCCTGCTTCCAGAATATCCGGATCCGGGAGGAATTCTTCCTCATCCCCCTCATCCAGTTCGACACTGGCATTCTGGTTCAGGACCTCTACGTCCAGGCCAAGGCTCTGAAGCTCTTTGATCAGGACTTTGAAGGATTCCGGCACGAAGGGCTCAGGGATATTCTCTCCCTTGACGATGGCCTCGTAGGTCTTGGTACGTCCCACAATATCGTCAGACTTGATGGTCAGGATCTCCTGGAGGGTGTGGGCGGCCCCGTAAGCCTCCAGAGCCCATACTTCCATCTCTCCGAAACGCTGTCCCCCGAACTGGGCTTTCCCTCCCAGGGGCTGCTGGGTTACCAGGGCATAAGGCCCTGTGGACCGGGCATGCATCTTATCGTCTACCAGATGGTGGAGCTTCAGCATATAGACATAGCCTACAGTGACTTCGTTATCGAAAGGCTCTCCGGTACGCCCATCATAAAGGACTGTCTTTCCGGAACGCTTGATACCCTGCTCATCCAGGAGGGCATGGATATCCGCCTCGGATGCCCCATCAAAGACGGAGGTGGCGATTTTGATACCCTTTTTCATTGCTGCCATCCCAAGGTGGCACTCCAGGACCTGTCCGATATTCATCCTGGAAGGAACCCCCAGGGGATTCAGGACGATCTGGACAGGGGTGCCATCGGGAAGATAGGGCATATCCTCCTTCGGCAGGATCCGGGAAATGACCCCTTTGTTCCCGTGACGGCCGGCCATTTTATCTCCCACGGAAATCTTCCGTTTCTGGGCGATATAGACATAGACCACCTTATTGACCCCGGCGGAGAGGGTATTGTCTTTTTCTGCATTGTCGAAGACCTTTACATCTACGACAATCCCTCCCTGGCCATGGGGCACCCGCAGAGAATTGTCTTTCACATCCCGGGATTTCTCTCCGAAAATGGCCCGGAGGAGCTTCTCTTCTGCAGTGGGTTCAGGCTCCCCTTTGGGGGTGACCTTCCCTACAAGGATATCTCCTGCCTTGACTTCCGCCCCGATGCGGATGATCCCCTCCTCGTCCAGGTTGGCGATGGCCTCCTGGCTCACATTGGGAATCTCCCGGGTGATTTCTTCCCTGCCCAGTTTGGTATCCCGGGCATCGCAGGTATGCTCCTCGATATGGATGGAGGTATAGACGTCATCCTGGATCAGCTCTTCGCTGATGAGGACAGCATCCTCATAGTTGTAGCCTTCCCAGGTCATAAAGGCAACCAGAACGTTCCGTCCCAGGGCCAGTTCTCCGTTATCTACAGAAGGCCCGTCTGCCAGGACATCCCCCTTGCGCACCTGATCTCCCTTGCGCACAATAGGCTTCTGGTTGATACAGGTCCCCTGGTTGGAACGGCGGAATTTGATTACGTTATACTCATCGGCCTCTCCCTGGGTGTTGCGAACCAGGATCTCGTCGCTTGTGGCTTTTTCCACGACCCCGTCTTCCCTGGCCAGGATGCAGACCCCTGTATCCTGGGCAGCCCGTTTTTCCATTCCGGTCCCTACCACAGGGGATTCGGAGTAGACAAGGGGCACAGCCTGACGCTGCATGTTAGCCCCCATGAGAGCCCGGTTGGCGTCATCATGCTCCAGGAAGGGGATCAGGGCCGTCGCGATGCTCCACACCTGTTTGGGGGAGACGTCCATATAGTCCACTTCAGCAATGTCCACAAAGAGGAATTCCTTCCCTCTTCTGGCTTCTACCTTGGGATCGGCAAAGTTCCCCCGCTCGTCCACAGGAGAGTTGGCCTGGGCAATAATGAAGCGCTCCTCTGCATCGGCTGTGAGGTATTCGATCTTATCCGTCACCCTGCCTGTCTTCTTGTCCACCTTCCTGTATGGGGTTTCGATGAGGCCGTATTCATTCACCTTGCCGTACACCCCAAGGGCGCCGATCAGGCCGATGTTAGGGCCCTCAGGAGTCTCAATGGGGCACATCCGCCCATAGTGGGAATGGTGTACGTCCCGGACTTCGAAGCCCGCCCGCTCTCTGGAAAGCCCTCCCGGGCCCAGGGCGGACAGACGGCGCTTGTGGGTCAGCCCAACCAGAGGATTGGTCTGGTCCATGAACTGGGACAGCTGGGAACTGCCGAAGAATTCCTTGATGGAGGCCATAACAGGCTTGGCATTAATGAGCTGAGTGGGGCTGGCATTGACTTCCTTCACCCGGCCCTTCTGATTCCGGCCGCCGTCTGAGCCTTTTTCCTTCTCGCTCTGATATTCGTTTTTCGCTTCCTCTTCCACCCGCTCGATGAGATCTTCAATGGCCTGAAGCTCTTTGTTATTCAGGTCAGGGATATCGAAGTAATTCTCCTTCAGATCCTTGATTGTGTATTCATCCTTGAAGCTTTTCTTCAGGCTCTTCTCCTCAAAGCTGCGTACAAGGTAATCCAGATCGATGACCCCGGCATAATCCTTCAGCAGGCGGATGCCCAGGAATTCAGAGACATATTTGTCCAGTTCGTTGGAACTGGAAATCTGAGACATTTTATCCTTGATGGAGCGCTCCAGACGGGATACCCCGATGCGGAACTGATTCCGGAGGAGCTCTCCGGCAGAGCGGATCCGGCGGTTCCCCAGGTGGTCGATATCGTCTACGGGATTCTTCTCATCATCTTCGATAACCTGAAGGAAATGGCGCATGGAAGCCACGATATCATCTACATCCAGGAGGCGGTAATACCGGCCGTTCTTCTCATCTTCAGCAATGAGGAAGAGGGGTACCTTGTGCTTCAGCTTGACATTCAGCTTATAGCGGCCCACATTTTCCAGGTCATAGCGCTTGGGATCAAAGAAGAGGTTCCGGATCATGGTTTTGGAGCTATCTACAGAGGGGGGTTCTCCGGGACGGATCTTCTTGTAGATCTCGATAAGGGCTCCCTCGTAGGATTCAATCTTATCCGCTTCGATGGTCTTTTTCATCAGGGGGTTATCCCCGAAAAGGCGAAGCAGCTCTGCAGAGCCTAAGGTCTTGCTGCCAACCTCTCCGTCCTCATTGGGCCGGAGGTTTCCAGCCAGCCCTTCAGCCTCTCTGGAATCCTTGTAGTCCAGGGCCTTAAAGAAGATGCTGGCCAGGAGCTTGCGCTGCCTGTCGATACGCACATAAAGGAGATCGGAGTTATCGATGATGAACTCGATCCAGGCGCCCCGGTAAGGGATGATGGTTGTGGTGTATTTGATGTTGATGTTGGGGTCGTTGTTTTTGATAAAGTATACCCCGGGGGCTCGCATCAGCTGGCTAACGACTACCCTTTCCGCGCCATTGATGATGAATGTCCCGGTCTCGGTCATCAGGGGGATGTTCCCCAGATAGACTTCCTCCTCCTTCACCTCTCCTGTCTCCTGGTCGATGAGCCTGGCCGATACCCGGAGGGGAGCCTCATAGGTGGTATCCTTTTCCATAGCTTCGACGATAGAGTACTTCGGCAGTCCCAGTTTGTGGTCCAGGAATTCCAGGACAAAGCGTCCGCCGAAATCCCGGATGGGGGAGAAATCCTGAAGCACCAGGGAAATTCCGTCCTTCAGGAACCATTCATAGGAATCCTTCTGTATCTCAATGAGATTGGGCATAGGAAGCACATCTTTGATTTCGGAAAAATCCAGACGGGTTTCCAGCTTGTTTTTCTGTGGGTTATAGGCCACGTGCGACACCTCCTGCTGTATTTCAGATCCTCTAGGTGTATTAAAGGGTAGTATAGCCCATTATTACATCTTATAATTATATATAAAGGCCTTTCCTATGTCAAGAACAAAAGAAAAAGCCCATGGCTTAATGCCATGGGCCCTGATATTCCGCTGGCTACTTGATTTCGACTTTCGCCCCAGCTTCTTCCAGTTTGGCTTTGACTTCTTCTGCAGCGTCTTTGGAAATGCCTTCCTTGACTTTTGCAGGTGCGCCTTCAACCAGTTCTTTGGCTTCTTTCAGGCCAAGGCCGGTGAGATCCCGGACAACCTTGATAACCCCGATTTTGGATGCGCCGGCTTCAGCCAGGATGACATCAAATTCGGTTTTTTCTTCTTCTGCTTCTGCAGGAGCGGCGCCCCCGGCTACAACAGCCACAGGAGCGGCAGCGGTTACTCCGAATTCCTCTTCAAAGGTCTTAACCAGCTCGCTGAGTTCCAGAACGCTCATTTCTTTTACGATATCGATAATCTGCTGAATCTTGCTCATAAGTATGTTCTCCTTTCAATTCTAGAGGGCCTACGCCTCTTCCATTTTTTCTCTTAATGCATCCACTGCACCGATAAACTGCTGCATGGGAGCGGCGAATACGCCAACCACCATACTGAGAAGGCCTTCTCTGGAAGGCAGGTTTCCGAGGACTTCCAGTTTCCCTGCATCCACGACTTCGCCTTCGACGATTCCACCCTTGACCTTCAGCTTCTTATGCTTCTTCAGATATTCGAAGATGATCTTGGAAGGAGCGACAGCATCAGGACCGAAAGCTACAGCTGTGGGGCCTTTCAGAACTTCCTCCAGACCCTGGATTCCGTTGTCGTCGCAGGCTCTCTTTACAATGTTGTTCTTCAGAACCTTGTATTCGATGCCTTCCACTCTCAGCTTGTTCCGGAGTTCTGTCAGCTCTTCAACAGTGAGCCCTCTGTAGTCAGTGACTACAACAGACTGGGAAGCGGCGATTTTCTCTTTCACGGAGGATACTTTCTCCTGTTTTTTTACAACAACCTCTTTCAAATGTTACACCTCCTGTCATAAAAAAGCCCTGGCTGCAAGACAGTCAGGGCGAAGCAAGCCAATAATGAGCCGGCACTTCGCGACACCTCGGTAGGACATTAAGCCTTAAGGCCCCTACTGTCTGCAGTACGCTTTTATTTATCGTTTACCCCACCTAGTTTATCACTATGCGGGGAAATAGTCAAAGGGAATTATCTGGCGATCTCTGCCGGGCTTACCTTGACTCCGGGGCCCATGGTGGATTTCACCGTAATGGACTTCAGATAGGTACCCTTGGCCGCTGTAGGCTTCACCTTCATTACCGCTTCCATGAAAGCCCGGAAGTTCTCTTCCAGCTTCTCCTGAGAGAAGGATGCTTTCCCGAAGCCGATATGCAGGATTCCCCCTTTATCCACCCGGAACTCGATCTTACCGGCCTTGATTTCATCAATAGCCTTTTTCACGTCCATGGTGACTGTGCCTGTTTTAGGGTTCGGCATGATGCCTTTTGGACCCAGGATCTTACCAAGCTTCCCTACGGCAGCCATGGTATCCGGGGTGGCCACAACCACATCGAAATCGATCCAGCCGCCCTGGATCTTGGTGACAAGCTCATCCAGTCCGGCATAATCAGCCCCTGCATCCAGGGCTTCTTTTTCCTTTTCCCCTTTAGCGAAGACCAGGATCTTCTTGGTCTTACCTGTGCCGTGGGGCAGGACTACTGTGGCCCGTACCTGCTGATCAGCATGGCGGGGGTCTACCCCAAGGCGCACATGAGCCTCAATGGTCTCATCAAACTTTGCGGTTGCAGTTTCCTTCACAAGCGCGATAGCTGAAGAGATCTCATAGGCTGTCTCTTTTTCCACCTTTTTTGAGGTGTCTGTATAACGTTTTCCTTTAGCTGGCATATTTACCTCCTTGTGGTCTTTGCGGCCTACCGGCCTCCCACTGTTCTAGCCTTCTACCGTGATGCCCATGCTTCTTGCTGTGCCCTCGATGATGGACATAGCCGCATCGATATCGTTGGCATTCAGGTCCTGCATTTTGAACTCGGCGATCTCTCTGATCTGATCCTTGGTGACCTTCGCCACTTTGGTCTTGTTGGGGACTGCAGATCCCTTGTCGATTCCCGCTGCCTTCTTCAGAAGGATAGGAGCCGGAGGGGTCTTCATGATGAAGCTGAAGGAACGGTCCTCATACACTGTGATTACCACAGGGATGACAGTGCCGTTCTGCTGCTGGGTTTTCTCATTAAACTCCTTGCAGAAGGCCATGATGTTCACGCCATGCTGACCCAGAGCCGGACCAACAGGAGGAGCAGGATTCGCCATGCCGCCTTTCACCTGAAGCTTAATCAGCCCGATTACTTTCTTTGCCATTTTCTTTCACCTCCTTCCGCTAATCTAACTGCTGTACCTGATCGAAGCCGAGATCTACAATGGTGTCTCTCCCGAAAATGGGGATCAGCACCTTGAGCCGGCCTTTCTCATTGTCGATTTCCATGACCTTCGCTTCAAAATCCGTGAAGTTTCCGTCAATGACCCGGACATAATCCCCCACCTGGCCGGTGTAAAGGGTGATTCCCACCCGGGGTCCGGTAAGCTTCTTGATCTTCTCTACTTCATGAGGCTCCAGGGGGATGGGCTTGGTTCCCGAGCCCACAAAACCTGTAACGCCCTGGGTGTTCCGTACCACATACCAGCTGTCATCCGCCATGATCATCTCAACCAGGATATATCCGGGATAGACCTTCCTGGCCGTCATTTTCTTCTCGCCGTTACGGTACTCCAGGCTTTCCTCTTCAGGAATCATGACATTGAAGATTTTCTCCTGCATCCCTGTAGTCTGAATCCGCATCTCCAGATTAGCCTTGACCTTTTTCTCGTAGCCGGAGTAAACATGGACTACATACCAGCGTCTTTCGTTTTCCACTCGATCCTCCTGCCTACAATGAGACCAGAAGCCGGATGAGCTCCCCGAAAATGAGGTCGAAGCCGCCGATGATCACTGTGAAAACCACGACAGTGGCCACCACTACAATCGTGTAGACTGTGACTTCCTTCTTCGTGGGCCAGGTCACCTTCTTCAGCTCGCTCATCATGCCACGGACAAGATTGTCCGTTTTGGATGGGGCTTTGCCGGGCTTCTTCCCTTTGTCCTTTTCCGTCGTTTTCACTGCCATCGCCCTATCCTTTACTTGGTTTCTTTGTGGACCGTATGCTCTTTGCAGGTATTGCAGTACTTCTTAAGCTCGATCCGTTCTGTGGTTTTCTTTTTATTCTTGCTTGTTGAATAATTCCTGTTTTTGCACTGTGTGCATTCCAGTGTGATTCCTACTCTCATTCTGACACCTCCAGCCTCGTGTGACGCTTTGATTAGACTAAATAATTTTATAACAACTTCCCTCTCCTGTCAAGAACAGGAAAATTGCAGGCAATCAAAAAGACCCCTGACGGGATCCCGGTCTTGCCTGCCTCCATATTAGCATAGAAGAGGGCCTCTGCCAAGACCGGGTTGCGAAAATGTTTCCATAAGCCAAGGCTGTCTTGCTTCTCCGGGAAGGCCTGGGCTATACTGAATATATTGTATGAAAAAAGACTACACACAGGGAAGGACGATTCTATGCTGAAGCCTAAACTGATCACTACCCTCAAGAACTATACGCGAGAGCAGTTTTTTCACGATGCAGGAGCTGGGGCCATTGTGGCTATTATCGCCCTGCCCCTTTCCATCGCCCTGGCCATCGCTTCAGGCCTCTCCCCGGAAAAGGGACTTTACAGCGCCATTGTCGGCGGCTTCCTGATTTCCTTCCTTGGAGGCTCCAGGGTCCTCATCGGGGGGCCTTCAGGGGCCTTCGTCATCCTTTCCGGCACCCTCCTGGTCCAGCATGGCCCAGGGGGCCTGGCCCTGGCCACCCTGATGGCCGGCGTCATCCTGATCCTTATGGGCTTCCTGCGCCTGGGGAGCCTGATCAAATACATCCCCGCTTCCATTACAAGCGGCTTTGGGAGCGGCATTGCGGTGATCATCTTTTCCACCCAGATCAAGGATTTCCTCGGCCTTTCCCTGAAAACCGTGCCTCCTGCCTTTACAGACAAGATTCTTGCCCTGTGGGGCAGCCTGCCTACGTTCCATTGGGAAAGCCTGGTCATCAGCTTCCTGACAATTGCCGTCATCATTCTCTGGCCCAGGACAGGAAGCCGTATTCCCGGGACCCTGGCGGCCATCGTTCTGGGAACCCTGGCAGCCATTGTTCTGGGCCTTGATGTGCCGACAATCGGCTCCCAGTTCTCCCAGCTAAAGGGCACCCTGCCCCTGCCAGCGCTGCCCGCTTTCTCCCTTCCCCTCCTCCAGGAGCTTGCAGTCCCTGCCCTGACCATTGCAGTTCTGGCTGCCATGGAATCCCTTCTCTCTGCTGTTGTGGCTGATGGGATGATTGGGGGGCGGCACCGTTCAAATATGGAGCTCATCGCTGAAGGTGCGGCCAATCTGGGGGCTTCCTTCTTCGGCGGCATGCCTGTTACAGGTGCCATTGCCCGGACCACGGCCAATGTCCAGAACGGAGGACGGACTCCTGTAGCCGGAATCATCCACTCCCTGGCCCTGCTCCTGATGCTTCTGATCCTCATGCCTGCAGTGAAGCTGATCCCCATGGCTTCCATGGCTGGCATCCTCACCATGGTCTCCTATAACATGGGTGACTGGGGGGCCTTCCGGCACATCTTCAAGGGGCCGAAAACAGATGCCATTGTCCTTCTTTCCACCTTCCTCCTCACCGTCTTTGTGGATCTGGCCTCAGCCATCGCCCTGGGGATGATTCTCTCAGCCCTGTCCTTCATGAAGAAGATGGCCGATACCACGGCTGTATCTTCAGTCAGCGGCATGGAGGAAGAAAGCATCCGGGAGCACCTGATGTACCCGGAGCATGTCTCCCTTTATGAGATTAACGGCCCCTTCTTTTTCGGGGCTGCAGATAAATTCCTCCGGACCATTACCCAGCGCAGCCATGAGGACCGGGTCCTGATCATCCGCATGAGCGCAGTGCCCTTTATGGATGCCACAGCCTATGGCCTCTTCTCTAAACTCCTGGAGACTTCCCGGAAGAAGGGGATTAAGATCCTGCTCCTGGATCTCCAGGAACAGCCTTACCAGCTTCTGAAGAAATATGGCTTCCTTCCCTTCTTCGGAGAGCAGAACATCCTCAGAACCAGGGAGGAAGCCATCCGCAGAGCCAACGAAGTCCTGGCAGAACAGAACAAGGCCAGCAGGTAACCGCACAAAGCGGGAAATATAAAAAACAAGGGGTCCTGCCCCTTGTTTTTTATTTTCCCTGTTTTATTCTACTGTAACGCTTTTCGCCAGATTCCTTGGCTTGTCCACATCATTGCCTCTGGCTACAGATGCATAGTAGGCCAGAAGCTGCAGGGGCACAACTGCCAGAATCGGAGAGAGCTCTTCCCGGATCCGGGGAATGGACAGGAGATGGTCAGCTACTTTTTCCATAGCCTCCACCCCTTCAAAGGCCACCCCGAAAGTGACGGCACCCCGGGCTTTCACCTCGATGATATTGCTGATTGTCTTTTCCAGAAGCTGGCTGTCTGTGGCTACTGCCACCACAGGAATCTGAGGGGTGATCAGGGCGATGGTCCCATGCTTCAGCTCCCCTGCGGGATAGGCTTCTGCATGGATATAGGATATTTCCTTCAGTTTCAGAGCCCCTTCCAGGCAGCTGATGCTATCCCTTCCTCTGCCGATGAAGAAAGCGCTTTGCGCCTCTTTGATCTCCTCTGCGCAGGCTTTCACCTGTTCCTGGCTGTCCAGGATGGACTGGATCTTCTCTGGAATCTCCCGGATCTCCCGGACCCAGAGGGCCTCTTCCTCTTTGCTGAAGGCTCCCCGGAGGACTCCCATCTCAAGAACCAGGAGGTACAGGAGGGTCAGCTGGGCGATATATGCTTTGGTAGAAGCCACAGCGATTTCAGGGCCGGCCTGGGTATACAGGACCTGATCAGCCTCTCTGGCAATGGAGGACTCTACCACATTGCTGATAGCCAGGACTTTGGAGCCCTTTTTCCGCGCTTCCCGGAGGCCGGCCAGGGTATCTGCCGTCTCCCCGCTCTGGCTGATGACAATGGTCAGGGTATGCTCATCCACCAAGGGGTCATTATACCGGAATTCCGAAGCATAGTTCACCAGCACAGGAATCCGCAGTTTGCTTTCAATGATGTTCCCGGCCACAGCTCCTGCATAGGAGGCCGTACCGCAGGCCACCATGGCGATTTTGCTGATGTTCCGGAAATATTCCTGACCAAAGTCCAGACCCAGGCTGACGTGGTCTCCCTGAAGGCGGCCGGCCAGGGTCTTCCTTACAGCTTCAGGCTGCTCATTGATTTCCTTCAGCATGAAGTGCTGGTAACCCTGCTTTTCTGCAGCCTCCAGGCTCCAGTCCACCCGCAAGGGCTCTTTATTGATTTCCTTCCCGGCCTGGTCCCGGAAGAGGATCTCTCCCGGCTTCACAAGAGCCGCCTCCCCATCCAGGAGGATGTAGACATCCCTTGTATAGTCCAGGAGGGCAGGAATATCTGAAGCCACAAAGCTCTCCCCCTTCCCGGCCCCGATAACCAGCGGGCTATCCTTCCGGAGGGCTGCCAGCTCCCCGGGGCGCTCCCGGTCCATGACGCAAAGGGCATAGGAGCCCCGCAGCCTTCCTGCCACCTTCAGGACAGCAGCAAGAAGATCCTCTTCTCCAGCCTGTTCCAGGAGGTTGGGGATGACCTCTGTGTCCGTTTCGGAATGGAAGGCTACCCCAGCCTTGACAAGCTCTTCTTTCAGTTCAAGATAGTTTTCGATGATGCCGTTGTGGACCACGCTATACCGCCGGCTGGCGCTTTCATGGGGATGGCTGTTGGCATCCGATGGCTTCCCATGGGTGGCCCAGCGGGTATGGCCGATTCCGGCATTCCCTGGCAGCCCTGAACCCAGGCGCTTTTCCAGCTCCTCCAGGCGGCCCTTGGCCTTGACTGTAGTCATGACTCCTTCATGGGTGACTGTGATGCCGGCAGAATCATAGCCCCTGTATTCCAGGCGCTTGAGGCCTCTGACCAGGACCTCTGCTGCATTCCGTTCTCCAATATATCCGACAATACCGCACATGGCATTTATCCTCCCTTATTCCTGATAACTTCTTTATTTTATCCTTCAGGACTGAAAAATGCAAGGCAGGGAAAGGGGCCGGCTTTAGTGCCGGCCCCCCTGTTCCAGAGCTTTTGCCAGCTCCCGGACGATTCTGTCGATTTCCTGGGTGTCTTCCCCTTCCGCCATAATCCGGACAAGGGGCTCTGTGCCTGAAGGCCTGACCAGGATCCTGCCCCTTTCCTGAAGCAGCGCTTCTGCAGCAGCCACAGCCTTCTGGAAACCCGGATCTTTCATCGCTGCTTCCTTATCTTTTACCCGGACATTGCGCAGGATCTGGGGATACACAGTCATCAGATCTGCCAGCCGGGAAAGGCGCCCTTTCATGGCCTTCATGGCCTTCAGGAGCATCAGGGCAGAGAGGAGGCCGTCCCCTGTGGTGTTGTATGTCCTGAAAATGATATGCCCGGACTGTTCCCCCCCCAGGACGGCTCCCTGCCTTTCCATTTCTTCTAAGACATAGCGGTCTCCCACCTGGGTGGCCAGAAATTCAATCCCTTCCTCCTGGCAGAATTTCCGCAGGCCCAGATTGCTCATCACGGTCCCGATCAGGAGATTTCCTTTGAGCTCTCCCCGGCTCTTCAGATACCTGGCACAGATGGCCATGATGCGGTCTCCATCCACGATCCGACCCAGGTCATCCACAGCCAGCATCCTGTCTGCATCCCCATCATGGGCGATGCCCAGGTCTGCTCCATTCTGGATCACATGCTCCCGGAGGTTCTCCATATGGGTGGAGCCGCAATCCTGATTGATATTCACCCCATTGGGCTCGTCAGAAAGGGAAGTGACCTTCGCCCCAAGGGAGACAAGAAGCTCGGGCATGATCCCTGAGGCTGCGCCGTTGGCGGAGTCTACCACGATGTGATAGCCCCGGAGGCTCCCCCCGAAGATCTCCCGGAGGTAATCCATATATATTTTCTTCCCCTGATCCAGGAGGATGATCCGGCCTATCTTCCCTCCCTCCACCCGGGGGATATCCTGGCTTTTTTCCAGGACAAAGGAGGCAATCTCATCTTCCACCTCGTCGGAAAGCTTGGAGCCGAACTGATTGAAGAACTTAATGCCATTGTCTGCCATGGGATTATGGGAGGCGGAAATCACGGCCCCGGCCTGGGCTCCCAGATGGCGGGTAAGGTACGCGATGGCCGGAGTAGGCACCACGCCCAGCTGGTAGACGTCAACCCCTCTGCTGCAGATGCCTGCTGCCAGAGCAGCCTCCAGCATATCTCCGGAAATCCTGGTATCTTTGCCGATGGTGATGACTGCTTTTTCATCGTTGCCTGCCAGGACATGGGCCAGAGCCCGGCCCAGGCTGAAAGCCAGTTCCGGCGTCAGATCCTTATTGGCCACTCCCCGGATTCCATCTGTTCCGAATAATCTCCCCACTATCGTTCCTCCTCTTTCTGTGCTCCGTATTCCTGCAGGATGGACAGAGCTGCTCTGATGCCATCAGCCCCGGCACTGACAATGCCTCCGGCATAGCCGGCCCCTTCACCTGCTGCGTATAGGTTATTATACCCTAAGACCTTCAGGTTTTCATCCCTTTTCAGGCGGACTGGGCTGGAGGTTCTGGTTTCCGGCCCTGTGAGGAAGCCCTGGCTTATGAAGCCGGGCAGCTTGCGCTCAAAGTCCAGGAGCCCTCTGCGCATGGCTTCCGCTACCTCCCTGGGAAGGATCTCCCAGAGATTGCCCAGGCGGATGCCAGGCTTGTATGTAGGCTGGAAGCCTGGCGTCACTTCAAGACTTTCCCTCTTCTCCACAAAGTCCCGTGCGTTCTGTCCCGTGGCCAGATAGCCTCCGGCCAGATGATAGGCCTTCTGCTCGATGGCTTCCTGCCAGGCCAGGCCTTCCAGAGGCCCGCCTCCGAAATCCTCCGGATTGACAGTCACCACAATGGCGCTGTTGCTCAAGGCCCCATCCCGGGCGCTGTAACTCATGCCGTTGGTCACCACTTCCCCAGGAAAGCTGTTTGATGGAACCACCACGCCCCCTGGGCACATGCAGAAGGAATAGACGCCCCTGTCGCCCTGGGAGGTCAGATGGTATTCGCTGTTCCCCAGGCGGGCCAGGGTCTCCTGGTCGTCCCGCCCATACTGGCAGCGGTTGATCAGGGCTGCAGGATGTTCGATTCTGGCACCAATGCTGAAGCCCTTCCCTTCAAAAGGAAGGCCTCTGCGGATGAGGTTCCTTGTGGTATCTCTGGCGCTGTGCCCCGTGGCCAGTACCAAAACTCCTGCTTTCAGGGAGCCGCCCCCCTCCAGCCTTATTTCCCGGACTCTCTTCCGTCCCTCTCCGGCTTCTTCCTGTTCCAGGTCTTCCAGAGCCGTCTCAAAGCGGAAGCTGCCTCCCAGGGAGCAGATCCGCTCCCGTATGGCCACCACCACCTTCTGCAGGGCATCAGTACCAACATGAGGACTTCCGGCTGTAAGGATTCCCGGGTCTGCTCCTGCTTCCACAAAGGTCTCCAGAACCTTCCGGGTCAGGGGGCTCTGGGTCCTGGCTGTAAGCTTCCCATCAGAAAAGGTCCCGGCTCCCCCTTCCCCGAAGGGCACATTGGTAAGGGGATCGAAAATCCCTTTCTTCCAGAAATCCTCCACAGCCTGGACCCGCTTCTCCATCATGGCTCCCCTCTCCAGGACCAGGGGGGCCAAGCCTCCCTCTGCCAGGACCAAGGCACAGAACAGGCCGGCTGGCCCGCTGCCGCAGATCACAGGCGGCCCTTGGAGGGTCTTTTCTCCCCGGAGCAGGGGCAGGCGCTCTTCCGCTTCTTCCTTCACCAGCTTCTTCCGGAGTCCGGGCTTCCGGGCTGCAGAGGCCTGGAGGCGCAGACGGAGCTTCATATTAAAGAACAGCTGGGGTTTTTTCCTGGCATCCAGGGATCGCCGCAGCAAGACCGCCTCAAGGATTTCCTCCTCTTTCAGCCCCAGGCTCTCTGCAGCCAGCTTCTGCAGCTCCTCTCCATCCCGTTCGATGGGTATTTTCAGATTGTATAGATAGGACGTCATGATTCCTCCTGAAAAAAAGCATAGGCTGGCCTACGCTTTTTCCATGTCTCTCTTCTTATTTCACAGTTACGGGGCCTGTGGTCTCGCCGATCCGGAGCCGGACCTTGATGATCTTCTGCCTGGGGCTCACCGCCTCTTCCGTCTCAAGCTTTTCCAGAATAGCCTTTGAATGACCACCTCCACCAAAAGTAACATCA
>CAYMDI010000015.1:0-21043 GCA_964389165.1 uncultured Eubacteriales bacterium
GGTGTCATTTAGGGTACATTTACGCAAAAAAATAGCATCTCAGAAACTCTGAGATGCCCTACTGGTGCCGAAGGGGGGACTTGAACCCCCACGGTTTCCCGTACGATTTTGAGTCGTATGCGTCTGCCATTCCGCCACTTCGGCTTGCCTAGTCAGAATAGCAAAAAATACAGAGATAGTCAATCAGAACACCAGGCCCAGGATGACCCCCACCCCGAAGACAGCCCCACAGCCCCCCAGGAGCTCCCTGGGAGACCGCTCTGACAGGAAATGCACCAGATAATCCCATAACCTGTCCCCCAGGGAAGAAATCCTGCTGCCCCTCTCCTCCGATCCATTCTCACAAGGCATCAGCACAGTGGGAGGCAAGAAGCCCTCCAGCAGCCCCCTCACCGACCTCAGCCAGCTGAGAGGGCTGGCCTCGGGCAGGGTAGCCACCTGATCCAGATACTCCCCGAACCACTCCTCCCCCCGGACAGCAAAGGACACCAGCCCCAGAACCCCCCGTCGGAAATCTCCCCTGTACACAGGTGCATAGGCGAAGAGAGGAAGGACCCCCGGATCATGCTTCAGATATACACCCCCGGGATGGAGATAGAAGCCCTCGGGGGTGAGGAAATACTCCCCGATGAGCTCCTCCAGAGCTTCCAGAAAAGTGAGGAGGAACCCCAGAGAGAAGATCTCCTCCCCCCTGCTCTCCAGCTCTTCCCAGGAATACCCCGCCTCCCCATCATACTCCAGGACCCAGGTCATATTCTCCTTATACAGGAGAACAGGAAGGAGCTGCTCCAGGACCCCGTTCCGGAGATAATAAGCCTCCCTGTCAGAAATCTCCCCCTCCCCCCTGCAGGTCAGAGCAAAGCCCTCCCGGCGGAAGACACCATCCGTCATGACCACAGCCTCCTTTCCATCACTACAAGAAGGGGGTAGGTCCCCAGCCCAGGCATGGGGACCCTGTACTCCGCCTCCAGATAAAGGATCCCTTCCTCCAGCACAGTCACCACCCGGAGGCGCTCCGCCACAAGGACTCCCCCCTCCAGGAGATAGGAACGGGCAAGAGCCCCGGAAGCCAGCTCCGTCACATCAAGAATCTCTATCCCCCCGGCCTGGAGGCTGACCTGCCCTACGCTGGCGGCATAGCTGGCAAAGGCATCCATGCGATGCCGCAGGAAGGAGCCATAGGCAAAGGCATTGAGAAGAGAGAGGAGGAAGACCATCCCCAGAAGGAAGAAAGGGAGGATCAGACAACCCTCCAGGACCGCCGAACCCCTTCTATCCCTAATGGAAGGATAGAACCCCTTCCTTCTCAAATATGAAGCAGCCATCCCGCACCTCCCCTCCCAGAATCCGGGTCCCCTGAGGCAGGGCCTGCAGGAACCACAGAGGCAGGGAGAAGACCCCCCGGCCCCGGGCTTCCGTCCAAAGGGGCAGCTCCCGCCCCTCGGAAAGATAACCATAAACCCCCTCCAGAATCCTTTCTTCCGGCATGGCTGCCAACAGGAGAGCCAGATGATTCCCATAGGAGAGGCGGACCCCTTCGAAGGGATTCCCCACCAGGCCCTCCCCATGGACCAGCGGCAACCTGACCCCGGGCTGGGTCAGGAAGGAAGCCCCATCCCCCAGGCCGGTCACCAGGCCCAGGCCTGCTGCATAGAGAAGGCGGGAAACAGGCTCCGGGGGAGCCTTGGGATCCAGGAAGAAATACCCGGAACCGTCCAGCACAGTCCTCAGCCCCAGGACCTCAAGAAGCCCAAGAGCCCCATAACCATCCCCCAGGATCTTTTCCGTCTGACCGCTGCCCCCACCTTCATACGTGCTGCAGTAATCCAGAACATAAGCAGCCAGAAGAAAGCGCCGCTGCAGGGCATCCCCAGTCTGCTTCAGGACTTCCCGGATCCTTCCGCCAAGGCCCTTGCCCCGGAAGAAGAGGGCCCCTGGCTTCTTCAGTTCCTTTTCCAGATCGGGATAGGCCTCCTGGAAGAGGCCCCTGAGGGTTTCCAGGAGAGCCGGGGAGAAGGCTGGAGAGGAATTCCCCTGCCCCTCTCCGGCCACTGCTTCCCCACCGTCTCCCGAGAGGTCCTCTGCCGCCACCAGAAGGTCCCTGTTCTCCTGATACAGCCCCTCGATAGCCTCCTCCAGACCCCCTTCTCCCCCCTTTTTGCGCTCTTCCAGAACCCGGATCTCCTCCATGTTCAAAGCAACCTGCTCCTGAATTCCCTGGACAGCCTCTTCCCTGGTATTTCCGAAGCGGGAAAGATCCCGGGAGAGATCCCCCGCTTCCAGAAAGGCCTTGCCTATGGCCAGGAGCTCCTTGGAGACACTTACCAGCCCCCGGAGCTTCATCTCCTCCAGAATCTGCCCCTCCAGGACCCCGGGCTCATCCAGGGCCTGTTCCAGATAAGCCTCCCCCTCCAGGAGGGCTAGCCCCGTCCCCGGGAGGCTGGCCATTAGGCGCCTCCGGAAATCCGGCCCATAGTCCTTTTCCCGAAGAGCCAGGATGCCCCACTGGGAGAAAAGTTCCCTGTCATAATCCGCCAGAATGCTATCCGTCCCTGCAAGGACCGCTTCCTCCCCTGCAGCCAGAGCCCCCCGGATCCTCACCAGGTCCGTCAGGGCTCCTGCAAAAAGCACAAGCCCCGGAAAGACCAGGGCCCCAAAGAGGGCCAGACTCCCCCGTTCCCCTTTCATCAAACCACCTCAATAATGAAATACGGGAACCAGAAGCCAGGCTTCCGGTTCCCGCAGGGAATTGCCGCTTTATTTACAGCAGATACTTGATAAAAGATGCAAGAAGGATATATGGGGTGAGTATCACAGCCCCATAAACCAGGACCTTCCTGGGAATCCTGGCAATGAAACGGCGGAGTCCGGGATAGAGGAGGAAAACAGCCAGAAAGGCCAAGGTACCCCAGGCCAGAGAAGTGCTCAGGCAGATCCGCCCCTGGAAATTAAAGGGCTTCCCGGCGTAATCCCAGCTCCGGTGCCCAGTCATCCACTGCTCCAGATAACTGCCGATGAGCTCCACCAGAGAAAGGGCCCCTACGGATAGTGTGAAAAACAGCACAGGGCGGCTGCGATAACGTCCCAGAATATAGACAAGGAAGAGGCAGCCGAAACCATATATATGAATGATGGGCAGACCATAAGCCAAGCCCCCCCGGAGGGTCCAGCCCCCTGTCATGAAATAGACATAGAGCGTCTCCAGGACAAGTCCCCAGAAGCCGAAGAGGAGGAACTCCGCCAGCACCCGGGGATAGTAGTAGAGGAAGACCCTAAGACGGCCTCTTTCACCACCCATGGCAGCTCCTTAATATACAACAATGTCCGGGGAATCCACCCGGGCTGCCACAGTCCCGATTCGGGCAGCAAACTGCTCCCTTTCCGCCATGGCCTTCAGGTAACGGTCCCCCTCTTCAGGAGAGAAGGCCAGGAGGAGGCCCCCTGAGGTTTCCGGGGTCACCAGGGCCATCTTCAGCCAGTCTTCCACCAGATACTCCACCCGCTCTCCCAGATACTCCAGGTTCCGGTAGGCTCCGGCAGGAGCCAGGCCTTCCTTGCTATAGGCCGTAGCCTGGTTCAGGAAGGGCAGAAGCCCCCCCTCAACATACATGGTGATGGGGTCATTTCCCACCATCTCCCCCAGGTGCCCCAGGAGGCCGAAGCCCGTGATATCCGTGCAGGCATGGACCCCCCCAACCTCCCGGGCGATCTCCGCAGCCAGGCGGTTAAGCCGGGCCATGGACTCTGTTACTTCATGGATCTCCTTTTCCAGATTCTTCAGGGCATCTCCCTTCAGGGCCGTGGTCACCAGGCCCGAGCCCAGCTTCTTGGTCAGGATCAGCATATCCCCGGGCTTTGCCCCCTGGTTGGTCCAGATCTTATCCGGATGGACAAAGCCTGTGACGGAAACACCGTATTTTGGCTCCGGATCATCCACCGTATGCCCCCCCAGAAGGGCGACCTGAGCTTCCATGAGCTTATCCGCCCCTCCCCGCATGATCTCCCGGAGGATCCCATGATCCAGGCAGTTGATGGGAAAGCTCACCACATTCAGCGCTGTTCTGGGAAGCCCCCCCATGGCATAGACATCACTGAGGCTGTTAGCCACAGCCACCCGGCCGAAATCGTAGGGATCATCCACCATGGGGGTGAAGAAATCCACAGTCTGAACCAGAGCCAGATCCGGGGATACCTGATAGATCCCCGCATCATCAAAAGTCGCACCTGTTACCAGGACGTTCCCGTCCCGGTAGACCGGCAGTCCTGCCAGCACTTCTCCAAGGGTCCCCGGACCCACTTTTGCCGCTCACCCGGCGGCCTTCACCATCTGGGTGAGGCGGACTTTCTCAGCACCTGACATCTAATCCTCCAGAAAGGCCTTATAGGCCCGGTAGGTCATATACAGGTCGGCCTTAGAGGCCACCTCATAAGGGGAATGCATGCTTAAGAGCCCCGTTCCCAGATCCACAGTCTCAATCCCCAGCTGGGAAAGGTACATCCCGATGGTCCCTCCACCGCCTAGGTCCACCTTCCCCAGCTCTCCGAACTGGTAAAGGACCCCCTTGCGGTCCAGCTTCCCTGTGATATAGGCGAGGAACTCTGCAGAGGCGTCATTGGCATCATACTTCCCCCGGCTCCCGGAATATTTGGAAAGGATGGGACCATAGCTGATCTGCCCCCTGTTGTAAGGGTCGAAGACCCCATCATAACTGGGATCCTCCACAGCGCTTACATCAGCGGAAATGGCTTTGGAAGCGAAGAAGATCTCCAGGGGGCTTGCCTTCTTATCCCCCAGCTTTCTGATCAGAAGCTCCATGAGGTGCTCCAGGATCCGGGACTGGGCCCCGGTATCTCCGTTGGAGCCGATTTCCTCCTTATCGAAGAAGACAGCCAGGACATTCCCGCTCTCTCTGGCATCCAGATCCATGAAGGCTTCATTGGCTGCATAAGCGCAGATCCGGTCATCCTGGCCATAGGCCCCGATGAGGCTGCGGTCAAAACCCACCTCCCTGGGAGGGAAGTTGGGGACCAGTTCCAGCTCCCCGCGGAGGAAGTCCTCCTCCAGAAGCCCGTATTTCTCATAAAGGAGATCCAGGATGGCCTTCTTCACGGAAGGCTCCTTCCCCTCCTCTCCCGGAGCCGGAATCGAGCCGGCCAGGACGTTGAGCTTCTCTCCCTCAATGACCTTCCCTGCTGTCTTCTGCATCTGCTCCTGGGCCAGGTGGGGCAGCAGATCTGTAATGGTAAAGACAGGATCCCCTTCGGCCTCCCCGATATTCACAGAGAGGAGGCTGCCATCCTTGCGATAGATGACCCCCATGAGGGACAGGGGCATGGTGACCCATTGGTACTTCTTGATCCCGCCGTAATAATGGGTCTTGAAGAGAGCCAGATCCTCGGCTTCATAAAGAGGCTGTGGCTTCAGATCCAGGCGGGGGGCGTCGATATGGGCTCCGAGAATCCGGAAGCCCTGGTCCAGGGAGGCTTTCACCACACCCATGAAGAAACTCTTACCCCGATGGTTATAGTAGAAGGGCTGCCCGGGCTCCAGGGACTTGCAGGCCTTGAGATCCACGAACTCCCGCTGCCGGGCCTTTTCCTCCAGGCGTTCTGCCACCAGACGCTCTGTCTTCCCTTCCTTCAGGAAGGCCATGTAGCCCTTGGCAAAATCCATGATCTCTCCCCGGTCCCCTTCCAGCCAGACATTGCGCTTCTTATATGGGGGATTGGGAATTTCCTTTATAACAGGCCCCTTGGCCTCATTTTTCTTCATCATCGCTTCCTCCTTTTCCTTCCGGCTCCAGCCCGTAGGGGCAGGAAGCCAGGCATTTGCCGCAGATCCGCTTGCCGAAGGTATTCCGGACCCGGCTCAGATGTTCATCACACAAGTGCCCGATAAAGCGTTTCTCCAGGGGGTCTTCCCGCCGGAAGGGCTCCCCTGTGATAGCCCCTGAAGGGCAGGCCGCCACACAGCGCATACAGTCCCCGCAGCCTTCCCCCTCATAGGGGGCATCTCCTGCCAGGGTGGCGTCTGTAAGGATGGTCACCAGACGCAGCCGAGGGCCATAGGCCGGGGTGATGAGGCTGGAATTCCGGCCAATCCAACCCAGGCCTGCCAGATGGGCTGCCATGCGGTGGGAGAAGATCCCAGCCAGCCTGTCATCGGTGACCCGCTGGGAAGCGGGAACCGGAAAGCTGCGATAGCCTTCCGCCTCCAGGGCTACAGCAACCTGCAGGGCGATATCGTCCAGCTTCGTATTGAGGATCTTATAGTAGTAGAGATAGGTATGGGTGGGCCCCTGGAGGAGCTGGTTCACCACCTCACGGGGATAGGGCACACCGATGGATATGGCCCGGGGATAGTCCAGCAGGGACGGCCCGTAAATCTCCCGGATATATTCCTGATGGGGCAAGAGATCCGCCACCCCGAAAAGGGTGGCGCCGTTTTCCCTGCTGATCTCTTCCAGTCTCTTACGGAGTTCCATCCTGCTAATCCTTCTGCTTCAGCATGAAGGTGAGGAAGGTCTCTGACAGAGGGCTCAGGGTCTTCAGCTTATTATAGATGAGGAAGATCTGGCGGTTCACCGCAAGCTCCGGCACGACCACCTCGGATACATCCTCCAGGGCGATGCTGTCCCGGGCTACCAGGGAAGAGACATAGGCCAGGGCATTGGAGTGCTTCACCCCTGTCACTGCCGCCCGGCTCCCGCTAAGCTCTGTCAGAACCTGGAAGTTCTTCAGGCGCATCCCCTTCTTCTCCAGCGCCTCCTCCAGAATCTTCCGGGAGCCGGAACCCCGTTCCCGGACGATGAGGGGATAGTCCAGAAGATCCTTCAGGCTCTTTTTCTCCCCATCTGCCAGAGGGTGCCCGCTCCTGGCGATCAGGACCATTTTGTCCTTCTTGAAGGGTCTGGATTCAATGCGGCTGTCATCGATCTTCATTCCCACCACCCCAAGATGGATATCCTCCGCCATCAGGCTTTCCAGGATCTCTTCCGAGGAGCCTGTCAGGACAGAGACCTCTGTGGCCGGGAAATTCTCCTTAAAGCTGCTCATATAGGCGGGAAGGATATATTCCCCGGGGACCGTGCTGGCTCCTACCATGAGCTTGCCTTTTTCCATGCACTTCAGCTGCTTCATCTCTTCAATGAGCTGCTCATGGGCCTTGATGATCTTTTCCGCATAGGTATAGAACTGCTTCCCGGCGTCAGTGAGCTTGGTGCCCCGCTCTTTGCGCTCGATGAGAACCAGATCGATTTCATTTTCCAGATTCTTAATCTGCCAGCTTACAGCTGGCTGGGTCATGTAAAGTTCCTTAGCCGCCAGAGTAAAGCTCTTTTTGCGAACCACCGTCACAAAGGCTAAGAGGTGTTTATAGTTAATCATGGATTCCCGCCTTTTCTGTTTCTTTGCCTTTCATCATAGCATAGATTACAAGAAAATTCTATCTTTTCAAAAGCCCCTTCTATTTGAGGAAGAGGTCTACACCCCTGCGGAACTTGCTTTCCATCTCTATAGGGAGCTTGTATTCCCGGAGATATTCCTCCATGAATCCGGTGATGGCCTCGGCTTCCCCTTCCTTCAGTTCGATCTCCACTTCCATGATGGGGACTTCCTGCCCCTTGGAAACGATTTTCCCGTGGTCCACAGCCATTTCCAGCTGGCTTCCCTGGAATTCCACATTCAGAACCCGGCGGATGAAGTCCGTCTCCACTATCTCCACCAGTTCCTTGCTTCCGACAATCCCCTCCAGTTCCTTTTCCACTTCCGGAAAATAGCTGAGTTTGATCCTGGAATTGGGAGGCACTTCATGATTCCACTCCTCCCGGACCATGACCCCGCTGTCCAGCTCTCTGTGGCGCTTTTTCAAGGTCGCCACATTGGCCCCGTTTTCCTTGCGGATCCGCACCACATAGTTCCGGGCCAGGAGGTCCAGCTCTCTTGTATCATAATAGCGGGCATTCATGGAGATGACGGCAAACTCCCCGAAATCAGCGCCCAGTCTGGCATCCCCGAGGATTTTCCCTATATCTTCTTCCCGGCTGATTCCCAGCTTTATTTCAATCTCACTTCCCATAGGCGCTCTCCTTTTCTGCTTTGTAGTTGCCTTTAAACTTCATCTCCAGGGCATTCTCCCGGATTTCCATCAGCGCCTTCTTCACTTCCAGATCCTCCAGGCTGCCCCGGAAGTCAATGCTGAAGATATATTCGAAGGGCTTCCCCAGAATGGGCCGGGAGGCGATTTTCCCCATGCTCAGCTGATGGCGGTTGATGCTGTTTACCACCTTATACAGGGAACCCTCCCGGTCCTCCAGAATCACCTGGATGGAGATCTTGTCCCGGACCCCCGCCAGCTCCATGCTTTTCTTCACCACCACAAAGCGGGTGAAGTTCTCCTTGCTGTCGTTGATCCCTTCAGCCAGAACCTTCAGGCCATAGACCTCCCCGGCCCGGCGGCTGGCAATAGCCCCCAGAGAGGGATCCCCGGCCTCTGCTACATAACGGGCACTGATGGCTGTATTGAAATACGGCACTTCCCTGTAGCCCCGTCCTTCCAGGAAGCTCCGGCTCTGTTCGAAGCCCTGGACATGGGAGTAGACTGTGCTGATCTCCTCCAGCGTGGAAAGCCCCAGAAGGCAGTGGACGACAGGCACGACCACTTCCCCCACGATGAACAGGCCATCGGCTTCCAGGAGGCGCTCCACCTCCAGGATGCCCCCCGTGGAGGTATTCTCTATGGGCAGGACGCCATAATCTGCCTTCCCCTCCTCCAGGGCCTGGATTACCTCCCTGAAAGTGGGATAAGGCTGCTGGCGCACCTCCTTCCCGAAGTAGGTGAGGCAGGCCTCCTCTCCGAAGGAACCCTGGATTCCTCCATAAGCCACCTGAGGATCAGCCACAGGGCTGCTTACAGGCAGGTCCCCTATGACATCCTCCAGCCTGGTCTCCCGATCCACCATAATATCCCGCTGTGCTTCTCTGGAAACGCTCATGAGAAGCTCCATGAGGCGGCGGACATAGGGGCGGTAGCGCTGATCCTGGATGCGTTCCAGGTTTTTGCGCACCACCTCCGCCTCCCTCTTGGGATCCAGAATGGCCAGACCAAGCTCCTTCTTATATCTTCCGATGGCCAGAGCCACAGCCAGACGCTCTTCCAGCAGAGAGACCAGCTGGCTGTCGATCTCATCGATTTTCTTCCTGTTTTCCTCTAATCCCATTTCCGGTCCTCCAGATAAGCATCCAGCAGGGCCAGGGCCAGAGCGCCTTCTACCACAGGCAGGGCCCGGATCCCGATAATGGGATCATGGCGCCCCCTGATTTCCAGTACAGTCTCTTCCCTCTTTTCCAGATCCACGGTGTTCTGGGCTCTGGAAATGGAAGAGGTGGGCTTCATGGCCACATGGAGGATAATGGGGCTGCCGCTGGAAATACCCCCAAGAATCCCACCGTTATGGTTGCTCCGGAGGCGCACTTCCCCTCCTTCCAGATAATAGGGGTCATTGGCCTGGGATCCCTTCATCCCTGCCAGGGCAAAGCCGCTTCCGAAGCTGATTCCTTTGACCCCGGGTACGGAGAAGACCAGGCTGGAGATCTTGCTCTCCAGGCTGTTGAGCATGGGGCTGCCCACCCCCGGACGGACGCCCAGGGCCTGGACTTCCAAGATGGCCCCTACGGAATCCCCGGCCTGACGGGCCTCTTCAATGGCAGCGGAGATGGCCGGGGCCAGTTCCGGATGGAGGAGGGGCATGGGCATGCGCTGGAGGGCCTCCAGCTCTTCTCTAGTCTCCCCAGAGGTAAAGGCTCCATCCCGGATTCCAGCTGCCTCTTCCAGATGACCGGCAATCAGGACCCCTTCCTTTTTCAGATACTCCTTGGCCAGGGCTCCCGCAAAGAGAAAGGGAGCGGTCAGGCGCCCGGAGAAGTGCCCGCCCCCCCGGTAATCGTTAAAGCCCCTGTAATGAACGGCTCCGGGGTAGTCGCTGTGTCCCGGGCGCATCTTGGTCCGGAGCTCCTCATAATCCCCGCTCCGGGTGTTCTCGTTGAAAATAAGGGCGGCCAGGGGTGCTCCTGTGGTCATGCCCTGGAAGAGGCCGCTCTGGATCCGCACCAGATCCCCTTCCTTCCGCTTGGTGGCATGAAGGCCGCCGGGCTTCCTCCGATCCATTTCCTTTTCAATGGCCTCCATATCCAGGACCAGTCCCGGAGGAAGCCCATCCAGAACCACCCCGATGGACTCTCCATGGGATTCTCCGAATATGGTCATGGTGATATTCCCTGCATATACGCTATTCACTGATTCGTCCTCCTAGTTTTCTGAAATCCTCCCAGAAGCCTGGATAGGACTTGGCCACGCTTTTCGGACCTTCCAGAATAAGGTCCCCCTTGCAGCGGCTGCTGGCCGCCGCCAGGCTCATGGCGACCCGATGGTCATTCCAGCTGGATACCGGGCCTCCTCTGAGGGTCTCAACCCCCTCAATGGTCAGGCTGTCCTCTCCGATGCGGATCCGTGCTCCCAGGGACATCAGCTCCCGGGAGGTGGATTCCAGACGGTTGGATTCCTTGATCTTCAGGCGTTCTCCATTGATGATCCGGGTCTCCCCTTCCGACAGGGCAGCCAGGACAGTCAGGGCCGGAACCAGATCCGGGCATTCCCGGATGTCCAGAACGGCACCCCTGGTCTGGGATGGATGGAAGATGTGGCCATCGGGGAGATCCTCCACCCGGCCCCCCATCTCCCGGAGGAAATCCACAATCACCCGGTCTCCCTGAAGGGAGGTCCGGGATAGGCCCCGGCAGGCAATAGGCTTCTCTCCGATGGCAGCAGCCACGGCAAAGAAGGCTACCTGGGACCAGTCCCCTTCCACAAAGTATTTTCCCGGCTTGTAGGCTTGGTTTCCCGGAATGCGGAAGGACCTGTAGTCCCGGTTGTCCACCTGGATCCCATACTCCCGGAGGACGGCCAGGGTAAGATCTACATAAGGCCGGGATTCCAGGGGGGTGGTGATTTCAAGGAGGCTCTCCCCTGAGAGGAGGGGCAGGGCATAAAGGAGTCCTGTGATGAATTGGGAGGAGATATCCCCCCGGACCTGGAACCTTCCCGGAGACAGGCGGGGACGCCCTTCCGGGAGCAGGAGGGGAAGGAGCCCTTCCTTTGTCTCATAGGGGATCCCCTGAGACTCCATGATCTCATAGTAGACAGAAAGGGGACGCTCTCCCAGCTTCCCTTCCCCGGTTACCCTGGCCTCTTCCCGGGTAAGGAGGAGGAGGGGGATAAGGAAACGCAGGGTGGAGCCGCTTTCCCCACAGGGAAAGTCCCTCTCCTGAAGGTGGAAATCTCCGCCAAGTCCCTTGATCCTGAGCTTCAGCCTGCCCTGACTGCCTTCTTCAGCCTGCCATTCCATGCCCAGACCCTTCAGGACCCGGAGGGTGGCTTCAATGTCCTTTGACAGTTCCAGATTGTCAATGATGGATTCCCCGGAAGCCAGGGCGGCGCCCAGGAGATAGCGATGGGCCATGCTTTTGCTGGGAGGGATGAAGACCGTCCCCTCCAGGGGGCCTGGATGGATGGTGAGCTTATCCTTCATAGGCCAGCCCCCTTTCCAGAATGGAGGGGACTTCCTCCAGGGCCACCCGGCGCACCCGGGCTTTGCCTATGGCATCCAGGATCACCAGGCCCAGGGTCTTGCCCTGGCGCTTCTTGTCCCGGGCCATGGCCTGGATGACCTGGGGCAGGAGCTCTGTGGGAAATTCGCTGGGGAGCCCGGCTTCCCGGCACAGGCGCTTCAGGGCGACAGCACTCCCCCGGAGGGTCCAGCCCAGGGCTTCCGAAGCAGCCGTAATCAGGCACATGCCCATGGCTACCGCCTCCCCGTGGCTATGCCCCATATAGCCTTCGGCCTTCTCGATGCCATGGCCCAGGGTATGCCCGAAGTTCAGCAGGGCCCGGAGGCCCTCTTCCCGCTCATCCTTCTCCACCACTTCTTTCTTCAGCTGGCAGCAGCGGTAGAGGATCTCCTCCATGGCATAGCCCTCCCGGACTTTAGCCAAGGTGGGGATATCTTTCCCCAGGGCGGCGAAGAAGGCTGCATCGAAGATGGCCCCGTATTTGATGACCTCTCCCATCCCGTCAATAAAGTACTTCTCCTCCAGGGTCTTCAGGGTGGAGGGGTCGATAAGGACTCCCTTGGGCTGATGAAAGGCCCCCACCAGATTCTTCCCCCCGGGAAGATCAATGGCCACCTTACCCCCCACAGAGCTATCCACCTGAGCCAGAAGGCTGGTGGGGATCTGATAGAAGTCCACCCCCCGGAGCCAGGTGGCTGCTACGAAGCCTCCCAGGTCACCTACCACGCCCCCTCCCAGGGCTACCAGGAGGTCTTTGCGGCCGAAGCCCTCTTCCCCCAGACGGCTATAGATGGCCATGGCCTGTTCCATGGATTTGCTGGCTTCCCCCGGAGGGATTGTAAGAAGGAAGGCCCGGACGCCCCGGGCCTCAAAAGCGGCAAGAAGCCCCTCTCCGTAGAGGGGGCCGACATGGCTGTCTGTAAGGATGGCCACCTGATCTCCCCGGAGATGGGGCAGGATGTGGCTGGGCGCCTCCTGAAGGCAGCCCTGGCGGATGAGGATATCGTAGCTCTTCATTCCCAGATCCAGATGCAGATTCATGGTTCCATCCTTTCTTTCTGTCCTTTTGCCTGGCGCATGCGCTCTTCCAGGGCTTTGCGGTCTCCAGCTTCCAGCAGGGCTCCGTAAGCCCCCAGGGCTTCCTGGAAGCGCCGGATCCGGGGCAGGAGCTCTTCTTTATTCTCCAGGAAGAGCTCTCCCCAGAGAGTTTCATTGATCCGGGCTACCCGGGTGGCATCCCGGAAGCTCCCTCCTGCCATGTCCTGGCTTCCCTCTTCCCAGATATCCATCAGGGCCAGGGCCAGGAGATGGGGCATGTGGCTGGTGTAAGCGACAAGGCCATCATGGGCTTCGGGACTCATGGTCCTTACCTGTGCAGCACCCAGATCCTTCGCCAGCGCTGTCAGGACAGAAAGGGCCGCCTGTGTGTTCTTTTCCGTAGGTGTCAGGATATATGAGGTGCCCAGGAAAAGCTCTTCTCTGGCACTATCCAGACCGCTGGTTTCCCGTCCGGCCATAGGATGGCCCCCCAGGAATTCCGGTTCCAGCTCTTCCTGAAGGCGACGGACGATCCGCCCCTTCAGTCCTGCCACATCTGTAATGATCTGATCAGGGCGGAAGAGGTTTTTGTGCTCCAGGGCATAGTCCAGGATCGCCCCTGGGTACATGGCCAGGATGAGGATGTCCGCTTCCGGAAGGATGGCCCCAGGATCGGTGCTGCCCCTTCGGATCATGCCCCGTTCCAGGGCTTTGCGGATCACCTCAGGATCCCTGTCTGTACCCAGGACCTCATAGTCCTTCTCCCGGAGGGCCAGAGCCATGGAAGCTCCGATCAGGCCCAGTCCGGCTATGCCCACTGTTTTCTTCACGCCTTGTTCATCTCCGCTACTGCATCCCGGAGGATGGCTACTTTCTTCATCATCTTCTCAAAGGTTTCAGGAATCAGGGACTGCTGTCCATCACTGACAGCCTCCTCCGGGCGGTGGTGTACCTCCACAGTGATGCCGTCGGCGCCGATAGCCACAGCAGCTCTGGAGAGGGGGTCCACCAGCCAGTAGATGCCCCCGGCATGGCTTGGATCGATAACGATGGGCAGGTGGCTCTTCTTCTGGATCACCGGCACGGCCGTGATATCCAGGGTATTCCGGGTCCAGGGTTCGAAGGTCCGGATCCCCCGCTCGCAGAGGATCACGTTCTCGTTCCCCCCGGCCATAATGTATTCGGCCGCCATGAGGAACTCCTCATAGGTAGCAGCCAGGCCCCTCTTCAGAAGGACAGGGGTCTTGCTGCGCCCCACTTCCTTCAGGAGGTCGAAGTTCTGCATATTCCGGGCCCCGATCTGGATCACGTCCACATCCTCCCCATAGAGATCGATATGCCGGGGGTCCATCATCTCCGTGATAATGGGTAGGCCTGTCTCCTCCCGGGCCACCTTCATAATCTCAATCCCTTCCTTGCCCATGCCCTGGAAGCTGTAGGGGGAAGTCCGGGGTTTGAAGGCCCCGCCCCGGAGGAAGTTGGCTCCGGCTGCCTTCACTGCATGAGCGATTGTCAGGAACTGCTCGTGGCTTTCAATGGCGCAGGGTCCGGCAATGACCCCGAAGTTCCCCCCGCCGATCTTCTGCCCTCTCACTTCTACAATAGTATCCTCAGGATGGAAGGTACGATTGGCCTTCTTGTAGGGCTCCTGGATCTTCATGACCTTTTCCACATGGGGAGAAAGCTCGATCTGCCCGGGATTCAGGCTTCGGGTATCCCCTACCAGGCCGAAGATGGTCTGGGTCTCCCCGATGGTGACGCTTACTTTGATTCCTTTTTCTTCCAGCTGCCCCTTGATTTTCGCCAGCTCTGCTTCCGGGGCCCCGGGGTGAAATACGATTACCATGCTGTTCCTCCTTGCAGGAAAAAAAAAGAGAAGGCCGCAATCTGAGCCTTCTCATTCCATTCCCTTGTTATAAGACTCTATTACCCTATTTACTTCCACCAAAAACGCCCCAGCTATAAAAGCTTGGGCTGCAAAAGTAAAAGAAGTATGAAGTTGCGGCCTTGCTGATTGTCATGTCACACGCCCTTCGGTCTTTCTTCCATAATTTTACACAAGAGGCAGGCACTTTGTCAAGATTTCTTTTCTTCTCCCCCCCTCAGGCGTATAATGAGGGCATCAGAAGGTCCCAAGGAAGGAGAAGGTTATGAAGGATATCATCACCCTTACAGGGCTGACAAAGTACTACGGGAAGATCAGGGGGATTGAGGACCTGAGCTTCAGCATCCGGGAGGGGGAGATTTTCGGCTTCATCGGCCCTAACGGGGCAGGGAAGTCCACCACCATCCGCACCCTCCTGAATCTCATCCATCCCACCCGGGGGGAAAGCAGGATCTTCGGCCTGGATCCCCGGAAAGAGTACTGGAAAATCGCCCGGGATGTAGGGTATATTCCAGCAGAGATCTATTATTATGAGAATATGAAGGTCCGGGATCTCCTGGCCTATTCCGCCTCTTTTTATCCCCAAGACAGCCGGAAGCGCCGGGAAGAGCTTCTGGAACTTCTGGAACTGGATCCGGGAAGGCATATCCGGGACCTCTCCCTGGGAAACCGCAAGAAAGTAGGCATCCTCCAGGGCCTCCAGCACCAGCCTAAGCTGCTGATTCTGGATGAGCCCACTAGCGGTCTGGATCCCCTGATGCAGAACCGCTTCTTCCAACTGATCCAGGAGGAGAATGCCAGAGGGGCCACAGTCCTCTTTTCCTCCCATATCCTTAGCGAAATCCAGCGACTCTCCCACCGGGTGGGGATCCTGAAGGATGGCGGTCTGATCCGCATGGAAGAGATGGCCGCCCTGCGCAGGGATACATATAAGAAGGTCCGGCTGGAGGGCCTGTCCCTCTCCCGGGAAGCCTTGAAGAGCCTCTCCGGGCTGCGGAACCTGGAAGACCCGGAAGGGTCCGGCAACGTCCTGACCTTTCTCTATCAGGGTGAGGTCCCCCCTCTCCTGGAAGCCCTCCAGGGGATGGCCCTTACCGACCTCCTGATCAGCGAGCCGGATCTGGAGGAGATCTTCCTCCACTATTATGACGGGGAGGGGCCGGTATGAATATCTTCCGCTATGAGTTCCGCACCCGGCTGCTGTGGTCCCTCTGGTTCCTTGTAGGGATGGTTGGGATGGTGGGGGCCCTTCTGGCCTTTTATCCCGCCTTTTCCGAAGATGTCTCCTCCTTTCTGGAATACCTCCAGGCCTTCCCGCCCCAGTTTCAGGAGGCGATGGGCCTGAAGGGCCTTACCTCTTTCTCCTTTGCCGCCTACCTGGCTTTCTCCCTCCTCTACATCCAGCTGATCGGGGCCATCATGGCCATGCATCTGGGCATGGAGGCCACCTCCAGAGAAGAGCGGGAGCGCACCGGGGAGTTCCTCCTCACCCGTCCTGTTTCCAGATGGGCCATCCTCTCTGCTAAGACCCTGGCTTCCGGGGCCCTCATCCTTCTCACAGACCTCCTCTTTCTGGGATCCCTTGCAGCCATGACCGGAATGCTGGGGGAAGAGTCTCTTCTTGGGGAAAGGGTCTTCTGGCTGGCTTTGGGCACCCTTCCCCTTCTCCAGCTTCTGTACTTCTCCGCCGGCTTCCTGTCCGGCTCTTTTCTGGGCCGCTTCCCCAGCACCCTGCCCCTGACCCTGGGGGTGGTCCTGGGGACTTTCCTCCTGGGGGCCTTACGGGGCGGGGAGGCCTGGATGTCCTACCTTTCTCCCTTCCAGTATTTCCCCCTCCAGGATCTGATCCAGGGAGAGCCCTATAGCCTGCCTCATCTGCTTACTGCTGCCGCTATCATCCTGGGAGGGATGGGAACAGGGGCCTGGCGCTTCCTCACCAAGGATTTTGAAACCCCGTAAGGAGGGCTGACCATGAATATTTATCTTAAAGAGCTGAAGGACCGCTGGAAAAGCACCCTGATCTGGTCCTTGTCCATGCTGGCCTATGTGGCCATGTCCATGGTGAAATTCGAGGCCGGGGCCAGTGCGGCAGGTAGCATGGAGGAGCTTCTCAAAGCCATGCCCCAATCCCTCCAGAATCTGATGGGCACCTCCCTGCTGGATCTGGGAACCCCCATGGGCTTCTTCACAGCAGCCTTCCCCTACCTCCTCCTGGTAGCCGGGATCCATGGAGGGATCCTGGGAGCGGGGATCCTGGCCCGGGAGGAACGGGACAGGACGACGGAGTTCCTGGCCACCCGGCCAATCTCCAGGGAGGGGATCCTCCTGCCCAAGCTACTGGCGGCTCTCACCCTCTCCCTGATCTACAGCCTCAGCACCACCTTTTTCTCTCTTCTGGTCCTCCAAGGTTATGGGCCCCTGGACCCGGACCTCTTCCTCCTGATGGGGGGATTCATGGCCCTGGATGCCTTCTTCCTCCTGCTGGGCTTCTTCCTGGCTGCTTTCCTTCCCAGGCCCCGCCTGGCCGTCCCCCTGGCCAGTGCTCTGGTGCTTTTCTTCTTTCTTCTGATGGTGGTGGGAGAGATGACAGGAAGCATGGCCCTCTTCTCCTGGCTGACCCCCTTCGCCTGGTTTGACGGGAAAGCCCTCCTCGGCCTTACAGAACCGGGAACAGGTCCATATATCCTGGCCCTCTTCCTGGCTTTCCTCTTTCCTCTCCTGTCCTTCTTCCGCTATCCCAGAAGGGACCTTTACCTCTAAGAAGAAAGTAAAGCCTGAAAACCGAACAGAAAAGGACTGAGGAAATCCTCAGTCCTTTTTGTATTGCTCTTCAACTCTCCCGGGAGCTATTTCTTCCTTCCCAGTACCAGGGCTGTCCCCCCGGCCAGAGCGCCCAGAGCCGGAACCAGCAGGAGGAAGCCTCCTGTCTGGGGCAGTGTGCTTACAGCAGGGGCTCCCTGGACGCTGAAGCTCAGCTCATAGGATACATTCCTGAAATTCATGCTCTCATTGGGCAGGTTTACCGCAGATGGGCGAAGGCTGTCCATTTCCGTATCGTTTGTGATGACATGGAGCGTATAGGTTCCCAGCTGGTCCAGATAGGACCCGGGGATGAACAGGACCCCATCCCGGAATTCCGGGGTCACCAGGACTTCGCTGGCATCGGGCTTTACCAGGAGATAGGTGAGGATGGGGGTATCGTAGAACTCTAAAACCTGGGAGAAGATGGGCAGGGACAGGGCATTGCTTTCCAGCCCCTTATAGATGGCAGCTGTCACCGTCTTGCTGTAGTTCTGGCCATAGGCAAAGGCTCCAGTAGCGATGCCTGCCTGAGTGAAGCTTCCCCTGGGATTTGCAGAATATGTTCTGTTGTACACCTCAGGCGGGAAGTCTGTAATCTGATTGTCCCGGACATCCAGATAGGCCAGCTCTTCAAGATCATTGAAGGCCAGGGGTACCTCTGTGAGCATATTCCCGGAAAAGTCCGCTACCATCAGGCTTGTCAGCCCTGCCACATTCCCCAGGGTGGTGAGTTTGTTGTTTTCAAAGCTCACTGACTGCAGAGAGGAAAGATTGTAGAAGGAATCTGGCAGCGCTGCAATCTGATTGTTGTGGCCATCCATATAGGTAAGATCTGTGAGGTTCCCGATGGACTCCGGGAGGGCGGTAATCGCGTTATTATCATAGGTGAAGTAGTTGAGGTTCACCAGGTTCCCGATTTCTTCCGGCAGGCTGGTGAGGCTGTTGCCATAGGCCACCAGACTGGTGAGATTGGTGAAGAGGCCGATTCCCTCCAGAGAAGTGATGCCTGCATTCTGCGCATCTAGACTGGTGAGATTGGCGATGTGCGTAGGGGTAATATCATCTGTTACAGCAGCTCCACAGGCTGTAGCCACCTTCTGGGCCAGCACCGCATCCGGGAACTGATCTTCAAAGGTAACTGAGCTTATGGCTTTCACAGGGGCTCCAAGGCCCCCCAGGAGCATCAGGGATACCATGGCGATCCCCAAGGCTTTTGCTATCCGATTCTTTTTCATCTGCTTTCCTCACTTCCCCCAAAAAGGATGTCTGATAGATAAAGTTTACCATCTCAGAAGCCCTTGTGCAAGAAAAGCCGGAGGAATCTCCGGCCTTGCTTGTCATCATATCTAGGCTGCCTAGGCCTTAGCCGGGAGAGGCTCTCCCAGAATCTCCTCCATCACCTGCCGGACGGAAAGAAGCTCCTTAGCCCGCCAGACATTGGCTCCGCAGAAGAAGAGCCCTGTCTCCTTCTTGCCCTGGCTGCTGTCTCCCAGGCTGTCGCTGATGCAGTACCCTACCTTTGACGCCCCTTCCCCATGGTTGCAGGGCACCACGCAGTTGCTTTTGCAGTCGATGGGCCGGGGTTCCAGCCCCTGGATCAGGGCCGTATTCACCGCCCGGGCGGGATAGCCCACAGGGGACTTGATGATCTCCACATCCTCCTTCTCGGCTGCCAGAAGGACTTCCTTGAAGCCAGGAGCCGCATCGCTTTCATGGGTCAGGGCGAAGCGGGTCCCCAGCTGCACGGCATCGGCCCCCAGGGCCATCATCCGCTGGGCATCCTCATGGGTCCAGATGCCTCCGGCTGCGATGACAGGCATATCCCCCCATTTGTTCCGCTCTTCCACCACATCCTGGAGGATGGCTTCCAGGCTATGGGCAGGGTTCTCCAGCTCTTCCTTCGGCACTCCCTGATGGCCTCCGGAAAGAGGGCCCTCTACAATGACTGCATCAGGCAGCCTTCCCGCCCGCTGCCAGAACCGGGCGATCACCTTCAGGGCCTTGCCGCTGGAGACAATAGGGACAATGGCTACATCATCATGGCCCTCTACAAGTTTGGCCAGATCTGTAGGCAGTCCGGCTCCTGTGACGATGATATTGGCCCCTGCATCAATGGCATCCTTCACCACCCGCTTGTAGTCGGTGATCACATGAAGGATATTGCAGGCAAGGGGAGCGTTTCCGCAGATTTTCCTGGCATTGCGGAAAATCTCGAAGAGGGCTTCCCTGGAGAAAGTGCTCATGGCCCCCAGGGGCCGCCCGTCTTTCAAGTGCTTGGCAAAGCGGCAGTTCTGGTAATAGCCTGTCCCTACGCTGCTGATGGTCCCCAGGCCCCCCAGGGCGGATACCGTTCCAGCCAGGCGGTCCCAGCTGATGCCTACGCCCATGCCCCCTTGGATGATGGGATGGCGGATTTCGTATTTACCTATTTTAATGCTCATAGCGCTCCTTATTCCTGTCTGATATACTGGTTCTGATACCCTCTTATTGTACCGAGGAGGGAGAACAATGTCAATTTATGGAAAAAGGAAGAAGGCCCTGTAAGGGCCTTCTCTTTTTCTACCTATTTTCCTTCGAAAAGAGGGGTGGAGAGGTAGCGCTCTCCCGTATCCGGCAGAACCACCACAATGGTCTTTCCTTCATTCTCCGGCTCTCTGGCCAGAGCCATGGCGGCCACAAGGGCAGCACCACAGGAAATGCCCACCAGGACCCCCTCTTCCCGGGCCAGTTCCCGGGCTGCGGCATAAGCATCCTCATGATCCACGGTAAGGACCTTATGGTAGACTTCCCTGTCCAGGGTAGCCGGGACGAAACCAGCCCCGATGCCCTGGATCTTATGGGGTCCCGGGCTTCCGCCATTGAGGACCGGAGAGCCTGCAGGCTCTACCCCGATAATCTGCACCTTGGGGTTCTTTTCCCGGAGGTAGGCTCCGGCTCCGCTGATGGTGCCCCCGGTGCCGATCCCGGCCACGAAGATATCTACCTGGCCTTCTGTATCCTTCCAGATTTCCGGCCCAGTGGTCTCATAGTGCGTCAGGGGGTTGGCCTGGTTTTCAAACTGGCTGGGCATGAAGGCGAAGGGGATGCTCTGCACCAGCTCTTCCGCCTTGGCAATAGCTCCTTTCATCCCCAGGCTTCCGTCTGTAAGGACAAGCTCAGCCCCATAGGCCTTGAGGAGGTTCCTGCGTTCCAGGCTCATGGTCTCCGGCATGGTAAGGATCACCCGATAGCCTCTGGCATTCCCCACCATGGCCAGGCCGATGCCGGTATTGCCGCTGGTAGGCTCTACGATTACCGAGCCAGGGACCAGGACCCCTTTGGCTTCTGCATCCAGGACCATGGCCTTGGCCACCCGGTCCTTGACGCTCCCTGCAGGGTTGAACAGCTCCAGTTTCGCCAGGATCCGGGCGGACAGGCCCTTGCTGGCACCTAGGCGTTTCAGCTCCAGGAGGGGGGTCCCTCCTACTAATTCCGTGATATTCTCATAGATTCTCATGATCTTTATGCTCCTAAGGCTGCAAAGCCTTTTTCCAGATCCGCCAGAATATCCTCGATATGCTCTGTGCCCACAGACAGGCGGATCGTACCCTGGGTGATGCCGCTTTGCGCAAGGGCCTCAGGGCTAAGCTGGGAGTGTGTGGTGGTGGCAGGATGGATCACAAGGGATTTGGCATCCGCCACATTGGCCAGGAG
>CAYMDI010000016.1:0-20685 GCA_964389165.1 uncultured Eubacteriales bacterium
CCTGTCACTGACGCCATCCAGGCTGTTCCGGGTGATTTCCCGGAAGCCCAGAAGGGAAGCTGTGTATTCCCGGTCCAGGGGGAAGGTTGTCCCTGCCAGGGCGCCGGAGCCCAGGGGCATCACATCAGCCCGGCTGCAGGCATCCGCCACCCGCCCCCAGTCTCTGCGGAACATCTCCCCATAAGCCAGGAGGTGGTGCCCCAGGGTTATGGGCTGGGCCTTCTGCAGGTGGGTATATCCAGGCATGATAGTCTCCAGATGATCTTCACCCAGGCTTGACAGAGCTTCAATCAGCTCCTCCAGAAGTTCCTGGAGGGCTGCCCCCTCCTTGAGGGCATAGAGCTTCAGGTCTGTAGCCACCTGATCATTGCGGCTCCTTCCGGTGTGAAGCTTCTTGGCCACATCCCCGATGCGTTCCGTGAGGATGGCTTCCACATTCATATGGATGTCCTCTGCCCCCAGGGAGAAGGCCACCTTTCCCTGGGAGATATCTTCCAGAATCCCTTCCAGGCCCCGGATGATGGCTTCAGCTTCTCCTTCTTCAATGATCCCCTGCCTGCCCAGCATAGAGGCGTGGGCCATGCTGCCCTGGATATCCTCCTGGTAAAGGCGCTGGTCAAAGGAGATGGAGGAATGGAAATCCTCCATCAGCGGATCCGAATCCTTGCTGAATCGTCCACCCCATAATTTCATCTTCTGTCTCCTAACTATAGATATATGCCAGGGCCCGGTAGCCCCGGATGGCATCTTCAAGCTGTCGTGCTTCAATGAACTCGTTGGTGATATGGGCTTCCTGCTCCCGGCCGGGTCCGAAACCGATTGTTTTAATCCCATCCTGGCCGCAGGTGCTGCTGCCATTTGTGCAGAAGGAATAGCTCCCCAGGGAGCTTTCGATCCCCTGCTCTTTCAGGGCTCTCAGGACATCCTCCAGGAGGGGGTCTTCAGGAGAAAGGCGCCAGGGGGGATAGAACTTGTCCCCGTCAATGGTATACCCTGTATAGGTGGTGATGCTGTGCCTGGCGAATTCCAGCTCATAGGCGAATTCCGGATCCCCGGCGGCCAGCTTCTCCAGGATGGTCCGGATCCCGTCAAGGACGCTCTCCCTGGTTTCCTCCAGGAGCAGCCTGCGGTCAAAGGTAGCCGTGCAGCGCCGGGGGATTACAGACTCCCCGGGGTAGGGTTCGGAAATGATATCCGTAAGGACCAGGATCCCTTTGCCAAGGACATCCTCCTTTACCTCATATTCCTCCTCCAGGGCATGAAGGGCCTTGCTCATCTTCAGCACGGCGTTGATTCCCACATCGGGATTGGAGGAATGGGCGCTTTTCCCCAGGACGGAAAGACGGATCTCCCCCCGGCCCCGCTGCCCGATATTCACTTTCAGCTGGGTGGCTTCCCCGATCACCGCCAGGTCGGGTTTGAGGCGTCTGGTGACCTCCCGGATGGTGAAGCCTTCTGCCACTTCCTCATTCACCGTGCCGGAGAGATAGACCTTCCCCTTCAGGCGGCTGCGGTCCAGGGTCCCCAGGGCATAGAGCATGGCTGCAAAAGCCCCTTTCATATCCGAGGTGCCCCGGCCGTAGACCCGGCCATCTTCCTCATAGCAGCGGAAAGGATCTTCCCCTGCCCATTCCTTGGAATTATCTGCCCGGACCGTATCAATATGGCCATCAAAAAGAATCACCGGCCCCGGCTGCGCTCCATGGATCCCCCCCAGGATATTCCCGGGAGCATCTGTTAAGACCTCGTCAAAGCCAAGCTTCTCCATTATGGCGGCAATCTCCTTCACGACCCTGGCCTCTTCCCCTGTATAGCTTGGGGTTTCAATGAGGGTGGTGAGGATCTGCCGGAATTCCTTATCCAATTCTTCTGCCTCCAGTCTCAGTTATCCCGGAAGATATCCTCCAGGGTCACATTCACATCCTGCTTCCTGCTTCTGGTAAAATCTCCTGCGGTCACCTCAAGGGTCGCCCTGTCTTCTTCCAGAATCACTTCATTTTCCCCTTCCTGGACCTTCTCTTCCTGAAAAAGGAAGTCTTCCTCCTCTGTTGACAGGACCTGGGACATCCGGAAGGGTTTTTTTGAAGTGGCCCAGGTCACAAGGAAAAGGACCAGATAGATGCTGAAGACCACCAGCATCCCTGTAAGGGTCCGCTGCCCCACATAGAAGAGGCTGTAAGCCGTAAGGAACAGGGCTCCCAGCTGGATGACATTCACCACAAGGAAGAAGAAGGCGAAGCGGAGCCGGTTTTCCACGCGGAAGATCCGCCGGTTCAGCAGCCAGAAGGGCAGCATGATGAAGAAGGTGCTCAGGGCACCAATGAGTTCCTTGGCCATCCCTGTCCCCCTCTAGTCTTTCTCGATCTCCATGATTTTAGCCACCCGGGTGCTGTGGCGCCCGCCCTCAAAGGTAGAGGAAAGGAAGTGATCCAGAATCATCAGGGCTGTTCCTCTGCCGATGACCCTGGCACCCATGGCCAGAACGTTGGCATCGTTATGCCCCCGGGCCATTTTCGCAGAATACACGTCGTTGCACAAAGCGCAGCGGATGCCATCCACCTTGTTGGCCGCAATGGACATGCCGATTCCAGTGCCGCAGATGAGGACCCCCAGGTCAGCATCCCCGGCAGCTACAATCTCCCCCACTTTTCTGGCATAGTCGGGATAATCCACAGAGTCTTCCGAGAAGACCCCGACATCCTTGATTTCAATCCCTTTTTTCAGAAGATATTCCCGGAGGGTTTCCTTCAGGGAAAAGCCCCCGTGATCGGATCCCATGGCGATTTTCATGCTCTTTCCTCCCATTCGCTCTTTTCAATCAGCTCCTTCAGCCTGTCCCGGACATGGCGGTATGCCTCCAGATTGCCCATAAAGGGGTCTGGGATATCCTGGTCCCCTGTCCCGGCATAGCCGCTGAGGGTATGGATGCGCTGGTCCCCGTCAGGGATATCGTAGTAGGCGATCCGCAGCAGATCCCGCTGAGCCAGGGTCATGGTCAGGACCAGATCTGCTCCCTCCACAAGATCCCTGCTGACTCTTCTTGTGCGGTGGCGCTGGAGGTCAAGCCCCAGCTCCTTCATCACGGAAATGGCCCCTTTACTGGCCCTCTCCCCTTCTTCACCCTGAAGTCCGGCGGACAGGACCTGATGGCCCGTGCCCTTCTGCTGGAAATGCTCTTTTGCCAGAAGCTCCGCCATAGGACTCCGGCAGGTATTGCCATGGCAGACAAATAAGATCTTCACGATTCATCGCTCCTTTTCAGGAAATTCTGACCCGCTGCTTTCTTCAGGCGGTTCATATATGAGAAGCCCAGACCAGTCTCTGGAACCTCTTCAATAAAAATATCCGTTATTTCTAATATATCACAATCCCTGAGAATCCGATACAGGTTTCTGATGCTGTGCTTCAGGTCTGACACCCCCCCAAGGGGCATGAGATAGCCTATGGGAAGGCTTTTGTAGTGAGAGAGATGCTCTTCGAAAACCACAAGGGCAGACCTTCCTTCATCGCTCCCAAGGCGCTCCATCTCCTCCTTAAGGGCTTCCAGGGATTCCTTGCCCCGGATGATGGTGACCCGGGCCTTCGGGGCATAATGGCGGTACTTCATCCCGGGAGCCCGGGGGATGGCTGCCTCCTCTCCAAGGAGGCTGGGGTCCATCTCCACCTGTCCGATTTCCTCTTCCAGCTCTTCCCTGGTAATCGTGCCGGGACGGAGGAGAACAGGAGGTTCGCAGGTCATATCCAGAATGGTGGACTCAATCCCCTCCTGACAGGGTCCGCCATCAATAATGCCATATATCCTCCCCTCCAGATCCCAGGCCACATGGGCGGCTTCCGTGGGACTGGGGCTTCCGGAAAGATTGGCGCTTGGGGCGGCCAGAATCAGCTTCCCCTTCACCAGGATGCTTTCAATCACCGGATGATCCGGCATGCGCACCCCGATTGTGGATAGCCCCGCCGTGGCCACCAGGGGCACCCTCTCCCCTTTATCCAGGACCAGGGTCAGGGGGCCCGGCCAGAAGGCTTCCATGAGTTTCAGGGCCTTCTCTGGCAAAGGGCCTGTGAGCTCCTTCAGGGCTTCAGCCTCCCCGATATGGGCGATGAGGGGATTGTCTCCGGGGCGGCCCTTGGCCTGGAAGATCTTTGCCACAGCCTCTTCATTGAACAGATCCGCCCCCAGGCCGTATACAGTCTCCGTGGGGAAGGCCAGACACTCTCCCCGTCGGTAGGCCTCGATAACCTCATCCAGTTCTGCCTCGGGTATGCCATGATGGAAATCGTAGTGTCTTGTCTTCATCTCAGCTTCCTTTCTGATAGCGGAAGGTCAGGACCCGGTCCCGGTCCCCGTCATCCTGATAAAGGCCGAGGAAGGCCAGTCCTGCCTCTTCCATAATCTGACGCACCGCCCCGGCCTGCTTCCAGCCGATTTCCAGGGCCACATAACCCCCGGGTTTCAATACCCGCATATATTCCCGGCCCAGCCGGCTGTAATAGGAGAGTCCGTCCTCCCCTCCCAGCAAGGCTCCTTCAGGCTCCCTTCTCACCTCTTCTTCCAGTTCCTCAAACTCCTCCAGACTGATATATGGGGGATTGGAGTAGAGGACATCGGCCTGCAGGCCCAGCCTTGCCGGTTCCTCCAGGAAATCTGTGAGATAAGCAGTGACAGGGACCTCATGGAGGCGGAAATTCTCCCTGGCCACAGCCAGGGTCTCGGGGCTGATTTCCGTGGTGGCTAGCCTGGCTTCAGGCCAGCTCTTTCCCAGCAGGACAGGGAGGATTCCGCTTCCTGTGCCGATTTCCAGAAGCAGGGGGCGGGAGGGCAGGAAAGGCTTCAGGGAAAGGACCGCTTCCAGAAGGATTCTTGTATCTTCCCGGGGGATCAGCGTAGCGGAGCTGACCTGGAAGGGCAGGCCCATCCATTCCTTCTCACCCAGAAGATAGTGAAGGGGGGTCCCCTCTTCCCTGGCTGCCAGCAGCCTGAAAAAAGCCTCCTCTTCCCCAGGGGAGGCTTCTTGATCGCTATGGATGTGGATATATACCCGTTCCTTTCCCAGAACCTTCCCCAGGAGGGCTTCAGCCTCCAGCCGGGGAATCCGCTTCAGGGACTGGCGGATCAGCTCCTGATAGGTGGGCATGGATCAGGCCTCAGCCCGGAGCTTTTCCGCCTGCTTTGTGGTAATGACTGTTTCGATCAGCTCGTCCAGATCCCCTTCCATCATGGCTTCCAGCTTGTGGAGGGTCAGACCGATGCGGTGATCGGTGATGCGGTTCTGGGGATAGTTGTAGGTCCGGATCCGCTCGCTGCGGTCACCGGTTCCAACCTGGCTTTTGCGTTCGCTGGCCAGTTTGGCTGCTTCTTCTTCCATGGCCTTTTCATAAAGCCGGGCCCGGAGGACTTTCATGGCCTTGTCCTTGTTCTTGATCTGGCTTTTCTCATCCTGACAGGATACAACAGTTCCTGTAGGGATATGGGTCAGGCGCACGGCGGATTTGGTGGTATTCACAGACTGTCCCCCAGGGCCGCTGGAACAGAAAAGATCGACCCGCACATCGTTGGGGTCCACATCGATATCCACTTCCTCCGCTTCCGGGAGCACGGCTACCGTTACTGTAGAGGTATGGATCCTCCCACCGGACTCTGTGGAGGGGATGCGCTGGACCCGATGCACCCCGCTTTCATACTTCAGCTTGCTATAGGCACCATAGCCTTCAATGGAAAAGACGATTTCCTTATATCCTCCCAGGTCGCTTTCATGGGAATCCAGGATATCGATCTTCCAGCCCTTGGCTTCTCCATAGCGGCTGTACATCCGGAAGAGGTCTCCGGCAAAAAGGGCGGCTTCATCCCCCCCGGCCCCTCCCCGGATTTCCACGATGACGCTCTTGTCATCATTGGGGTCCTTGGGAAGAAGCAGGACTTTCAGCTCTTCCTCCCGGAGGCCCAGGCCTTCCAGAGCCTGATCCAGCTCCTCCTGGACCATTTCCCGCATCTCCTTGTCCGTTTCAGCCTTGAGAATCTCCCTGGCATCTTCGATGGTCTCCTCCAGCTTCTTGTACTCCCTGAATTTCTCCACCACTTCTTCCATAGAGCGGTGCTGTTTCATGCGTTTCTGGAATTCCTTCTGATTGGAGATGATTTCCGGGTCGCTAAGGGACTGCCCCAGCTCCTCATATCTGTCCTGTATTTCCTGCAGTTTTTTCAGCATTATGTGACTCCTTCTTTAAAAAAAAGCAAAAGGAAGCCCTATACCAGCGCTTCCCTCTGACTGTTTCCGTGTCTTTAGTTTTCCTGCTTGTCGTATTTCTTCTTGAAACGCTCGACCCGGCCGCCTTTTTCGGCAATTCTGGATTTCGCACCGGTATAGAAGGGATGGCAGGCAGAACATACCTCAATGACGATATTCTCTTTTGTTGATCCCGTTTCAATGACATTGCCACAGGC
Organism: uncultured Eubacteriales bacterium; assembly: GCA_964389165.1. Classification (GTDB taxonomy): domain Bacteria; phylum Bacillota; class TC1; order TC1; family TC1; genus CAYMDI01. The sequence continues at coordinate 6,443 of CAYMDI010000016.1, forward strand.
GCAGGTGACAGTTGTCTGTTTGTACTCTGGGTGAATTCCTTTTTTCATGAATCCTCACCTCTTTCATCAGTATTCTTAATATCGTTTCCATAGATATTAATTTGCGCATGTATCATTGTACCATAGTCTTTTCTACTCTTCAAGGGGGATTTTATGATCCTTTTCCATTTCCACCCGGAAGAGGACGCCGCTTGGGGTATTCTTCATGGAGTAGGCGAAACGGTGGAGATTCAGGATCTTTTTGACAATGGAGAGGCCCAGTCCGCTCCCTCCAGTATCCCTGTTGCGGCTCTTCTCCGGCCTGTAGAAGGCTTCAAAGAGCTTTTCATTCTTCAGGTCTTCTGTGGCAATGGGCTCTCCCTGATTGTGGACCTGGAAGATCACATAGCCCCGCTCTTCCAGGATCTGGATCTCCACAGGGGAACCGGATGGGGCATATCGGATGGAGTTTTCCAGGATGTTTCCAAAGGCTTTCTTCAGGTAGCTCCAGTCTCCCTGGATGTGCAGGCTGCGGTCGAAGTCCTTTTCCACCCGGATCTTCCTTTCCAGGATGAGATAATCCAGGCTCCGGAGGATCTCTTCAATCCTGGCAGCCAGAGGGATCCGCTCATAATCCAGGGAGATATTCTGATTGTCCAGCTTGGAGCTGACCAGGATCTCCCGGACCAGGCCGTCCAGATCCTGGACGATCTTCAGGGAACGTTCCAGGTACTTGTCCCTGTTCTGATAAACCCCGATATTGTTCAGCATTCCTTCCAGCTGTCCCCGGATGGCGGTAATGGGGGATTTCAGCTCATGGGACATGGTAGCGATGAAGTGGATCCGGGCTTCGTCCCGCTTCTTTTCCATTTCGATATCGCTAAGGAGGGCTCTGTTGGCCTCTTTCAGCTCTTCCATGGCCTTTTCCAGGCTGGCAGAAAGGATGTTCAGGCTGCTGCCCAGCTCTCCCAGCTCATCCGAGCTGCTGATTTCCGACTTCACCCGGAAATCCATTCGGGCCATCTGCTTGGCGACCCTGTTCAGCGCTACCAGCGGCTTGGTGATCATCCGGGAATAGAGGAGGGAGACGATGAGGCTTGTTCCCAGGATGATGGCCCCGATATATGGGAGGAAATCAAAGAAGACTGCACGGACCTCTTCAACAGGCTGGATCGGTGTGCTGAAGTGAGCATTATATGCAGCATCCTTAAAGACGATGATGCTGCGGTAGATATAGAAGTAGTCCCGGCTATCCTCCAGGTTCTGGCGCAGCTTCTCCCCCTGGTCAATGAACTCGATGATGCTGGTGAAGGGGATATTGGATGAGGCGATCTGCACCGGGTTGTCCTGGTAGAACAGAATAACGGAGATATTGTGCTTCTTGCTGAATTCCCGGAGCCTGGGAAAGCCATCCTTGTATGTGAGGTCTTCCGCGGCAATCGTGCGGATGATCTCCTTGGACTTTTCTTCCAGGTAATTCTGCTTATAGGTGGAGTAGAAGGAAGGCAGGAAGACGTACAGGCTGAGATAGACCACGCTGATGCTCACCAGAAGGACGCTCATGGTGATAAAGAAGTTCTTTATGGTAATGCTCTTGCGCCAGTCTTTCTGCGGCTGTTCCCAGTCCGGCCTCTTACTCTTCAAACTTATATCCCACTCCTTTTAGGGTCTTGATATAGGAGATGTTCAGCTTTTTCCGGAGGTTCTTGATATGATTGTCCAAAACCCTGGAATCTCCTTCATAGTCGCTGCCCCAGACCTTGTCCAGAAGGGTCTTCCGGAGAACCACCTTGTTCTTGTTGGACATGAGGAGGTACATGATTTCGAACTCCTTGTAGGTGAGCTCGACTTCCTGGCTCCCCACAATGGCTCTATAGGTATCCAGATCCAGGGTGATCTCCCGGATCTCCAGCTGCTTGTTCTTTTCCTTCTTGCTCCTCCGGAGCACGGCCCGTACACGCTGCAGAAGGATGTTGAAGGAGAAGGGTTTGGAGATATAGTCGTCGGCCCCTACGTCAAAGCCCTTGATCTCATCATATTCCTCTTCCAGGGCTGTGAGCATGATGATGGGGACAGCCTCGTTTTTCTGGCGCACCAGCTTGGCCATCTGATAGCCATCCATTTTCGGCATCATCACATCCAGAATGATCAGATCGGGATCTCTCTCCTTGAAGAGCTGGTAGCCTTCCAGGCCATTGTCTGCTGTCACCACTTCATAGCCTTCAGCCTTGAGGATTTCCGAGACGATCTCCTGAATATCCCTGTCATCTTCCACTACAAGAATCTTTTCCTTCATCCCTTCAATTCCTCCTCTTTTCTGGGATAGGCTTCCAGCCTGTATATGGGATTCCCCTTCTTCCGGAACTTCTCTTCATACTCTGTAGCCACATCCAGGATTTCCGGTCCCTGGCGGTAGTCCGAAGAGACATTCCGGAGGATGAAGCCCTCCTCCATGGTATTGAGGCTGTACTGGAAGAGAATGGGATTATCTGTTTTCAGACAGACCTTCCCTCCTTCAGCCAGGACCTCTATGTACTGGGGAAGGAACCACTGGGAGGTGAGCCTCCTTTTATGGTGGCGCTCCTTGGGCCAGGGATCCGAGAAGTTCAGATAGATGGCAGAGACCTCCCCCTTCCCGAAATATTCTGTCAGTTTCCTTCCGTCTGTAAGGAGGAAGCGAAGATTGGAAAGGCCAAGGCCCTTTTGAACTGCCTTGTAAAGGACCTCTTCTACCTTTTCAATGGCCACAAAATCCCACTGGGGATTATTCCGGGCCATTTCAGCAATGAACTTCCCTTTTCCGCAGCCAATCTCCACATGAAGGGGGGCCTTCCGCCGGAAGACTTTCTGCCATCGCCCTTTCCACTCTTCCGGTGCGGCAATGAGCTGCTCCCCGGCAATCCGGGCGATTTCATCTTCTATTCCTGGGATGTTCCGTACCCGCAAAGTTCCCCATCCTCCTCAATAATATCTTTCACAATGAACTGGACCCGGCGTTTTCCTCTGTACTCATTGATTCCGGGAATCCCCGTGATATCCAGGGCCTTTCCTTCTTCTACCTGGCGGTTGAAGGCCAGGATATCTGCATTGCCCCAGCTGAATTTGCTATGGAGTTCCTTCATAAGGCTTACTTCCCCTGGAATAACCCCCCTGAGGAGGAACTGGGGCTTCTGAAAGCCTATCCCATAAGGCTCAAGCGCCATCATCCTTTCAATGGCTTCCGGCTGGAGGTCTTCAGCAAAGAGCTCTCCGTCCAGGCTGATCTCTTCAATCCGCTCTTTTCCTCCAAGGACCATCTTCCCTTCTGTTTCCAGAAAGCTTTTCACAGCCTGGAGGTTCTCTTGGCTCACAGACAGGCCGCAGGCCTGTTTGTGGCCTCCGTATTTCAGGAGAAGGGGGGCATTCTTATCCAGGGCTTTCTTCAGGTCGAAGCCTGGTATGGAGCGGCCGCTGCCCTTGTATATCCCTTCTTTTGTCCTTCCCAGAACGATGACAGGCCGGCCATAGGTTTCCAGCAGGCGGCTGGCGATCAGGCCGGCAATCCCTTCTGCTATTCTCTCATGATAAATGAAGAAGAGTTCCTTATCTTCCTCAATGAGCTGATCACCCAGGGTAAGCTGCTCTTCCAGCATGGCTTTGCGCTTTTCATTGAGAGCCACCAGCTCTTTTGCTCCCTCCTCCATCTCTTCCTTTTTTCTGGAAGTGAGGACATTGAGGCCATGGAGGGGCTTTCCTTTCAGCCGGCTTTCTGCATTGAAGGCCGGGGCGATGAGGAATCCCAGCTCATAGGCTGTGACTTCCCGGTTGATTCCAAGCTCTTTGAGAAGCTGCTTGATTCCGTATTTTCCCTTCTCATGATTCCAGATAAGAAGGCCTGCCTTCACCAAGGTGCGGTTCTCCCCAAGTAAGGGGGCCATATCTGCTACGGTTCCCAGGGCCACCAGATCCATTTCCTTTTTCGCCAGGGCTTCCTTGCCATAATGGCGGCAGACCTGGAGAAGGATTTTGAAGAGTACCCCAACCCCTGTTATTTCTTTGTTGGAATAGGGGCAGCCAGGCTGTTTCGGATCCACGATCAGGCAGTCCGGAAGGGTGCTGTTGGGCTCATGGTGATCCGTTACCAGCACCTCGATACCAAGCTCTCTGGCCTTTTCCACCCCTTCGATCCCAGCGATGCCGTTATCCACTGTGATGATCAGGCTGGCTTTTTCCCAGGCCAGTGCTTCTACCCCCTTGGGGTGGATGCCGAAGCCTTCATCAAAGCGGTCATTGATATATGGGATGACATCCCCTCCCAGTCCCCGGAGGATATTCACCCCTACTGCTGTTCCAGTAATCCCATCTGCATCATAATCCCCATAGATGGCAATCTTCTTTTTCTGATCCAGGGCCCTGATGATTTTCTTTTCCGCTTCTTCCTGATTGAGAAAGCGTTCTTCATACAGGCGCTGGAAGGGAATGGAGGAAAATTCTTCCAGGGACTCCCCTATATTCCTGCTTTTAAGGATATGGTCAGCAAGGTCTTTTTCTGTCCTCTCCCTGAGAATATATCTTTTCTTTCTTTTTTTCAGGGCCTCTCTGGCAGCCTCTTTCCTGCAGATGCATTTCTTTCCATCTTCAGCCAGTTCCCCGCAATATTCACAAATGTATGCCATGAATGACCTTTCCTTCTTGTATGGTAAGGACCTTCCCTCTATCCTGAAGCCCCCCTTCCAGATCATGGAGATCTGTCCCGGTAATAAAAGTCTGAACCCTTCCATCAATGGTTTCAAGGAGTTTGTTCTTCCTTTTCCTGTCCAGTTCCGACAGGACGTCATCTAAAAGGAGAATGGGATATTCCCCAGTCTTTTCTTTCATATACCCGATTTCCGCCAGCTTCAGACTGAGAGCGGCTGTGCGCTGCTGTCCCTGGGAGCCGAATTTCCGCAGGGAAACCCCACCTGCTGTAAGATTCAGGTCATCCCGGTGCGGCCCTCTGGTGGTGAAGCCCCGCTGGGCGTCTTCTTCCCTTTTCTCCCAGAGGATCTTTCTGTAGGCTTCCATGAATTCCTCTTCCCTTCCTTCCAGAAGAGGTTCCAGGTCCGTTTTGCTCTGGTATTCCACTTTCAGTTCTTCCCCTTCGCTGATGGAAGCATGGGTTTCCTGGGCCAGGGGGGCCAGAAGCTGTAGGAGTTCCAGCCTTTTTTTCAGGATTCGGGTTCCCTTCTGCACAAGCTGATCTTCCCAGGCATCCATATCCTGTCCGAAACCATGGCGCCAGGACTCCTTCAGCAGGGTGTTCCGCTGTTCCAGAATCTTCCTGTATCTCAGCTGGAGGACATAGGCTTCCACATCAGTCTGTGCAAGCTCCTGATCCATATAGGCCCGGCGCAGGGAAGGATCTCCCTTGATCAGGCTGAGATCATCAGGGGTGAAGAGGATCACAGTTAAGTATCCAATATATTCTTTCTTCTTCTGGATATCATAGCCGTCAATCCGGACTTCTTTCTTCTTTCCTCCCCTTATCTTCAGCTGGTGATCTCCATGTCTGTTGCTGAAGGCAGCAGACAAACTGAAACCCTCTTCTCCCCAGCGGACAAGCTCCCTGTCTGTATGGCTTCTCCCTGATCCCAGGGTAGCGATAAAATACAGGCTATCTAACAGGTTGCTTTTTCCCTGGGCATTATCTCCTACAAAAAGGTTGATATTGGGATGGAAGGTCAGGGATTCCTCTCTGTAATTCGTAAAGTCCTTCAGGTCCAGAGAGCGGATGATCATCTTGCCATCCTACTGCAGACGCACAGGGAGGATCAGGTACAGGAAGTTCTCTTTCCCTTCCCTTCCCTGAATGATAGCAGGGCTGTGGGGATCATTGAGACGGATTGTTATTTCCTCCCCTTCAATATTCCGGAGGATTTCAATCAGATATTTCCCATTGAATCCCAGTTCCAGATCCTGACCATTCCTGAGGATGGGGAGTTCCTCATAGATATCCCCAATTTCCGTAGCTCTGGAGGAAAGGATCAGAATCCCTTCCCTGAAATCCAGCTTCACTGTATTCATCTTGCTTTTCAGCTCATCTCTTGTGAGGACGAAGGCTCTTTCCAGGGCATCCAGAAAGGTCTTTTTCAGAATGTTGGCCTCTGTGCTGAACTCCCTTGGTATCACCTGCTGGTAATTAACGAATTTTCCTTCGATAAGCCGGGAAACCACCTTGATATTCCTGCACTGGAAAAGAATACGATTCCCTGTGATATTGATCTGCACATCATCTTCTTCGTTTATGATGAAAGCTGCTTCCTTCAAGGCTTTTGCAGGAATGATGGACTCCCAGCTGCTCTGGTTGGCCTTGATATCCTCCAGGTAAGTATGGCAGAGGCGGTGGGTATCGGAAGAGACGAAATTCATTTTCCCTTCCTTCAGTTCCAGAAGGATTCCTGTGAAAATGGGTCTTGTGGTATCTGTTGAGACTACCACCTGATTAAGACTGACAGCCCGTACCAGGTCTTCCCCCTTTATATCGATTGTGCAGTCCCCATGGAAATCGTGGATGGGAGGAAACTCATCACCGCTATAGTAATTGAGGCGGACTTCAGATTTTCCATAGCTTATTTTTACCTGTCCGTTTTCTTCCGTTTCAAATTCAATATCCGCCATGGGAAGACGGCGGACCATTTCAACAAAATATTTTCCGGGAATGACTATTTTTCCTGTTTCTTCCACCAGGGCTTTTACAGAAGTTTCAATCCCCAGCTCCATATCGGTTCCCCTGAGGATCAGACGGTTTTCTTCCGTCCCTTCCAGGTAGATGCCGCTTAAGAGGGGCTGTATGTTTTTGCTGGAAACTGCTTTGTTGACGATAAGGAGGTTGCTCAGCAGCTCCTTCTGTCCCACGGTGAATTTCATTCTCGGTCTCCTTTTCTTCTTATTCTTTTCATTTCATTATCTTTATTATTAGTGCTGTTGATATTGTTGATAAGTCCTTCAAAGCCAGTGATGGCTTTGCTTCCGGCCTGTGCATGAGCTGTGGCTAAGCTGTTCTCCCTTCTCCACAGTTTCCCCAGGAGGAAAAGGAATCAGTACTTTCCAGCTTCCAGATTCTCCCGGATCTGGTTCACGACCTGCTTTACTTCCGGCTTTGTCTGGATTTCAACTTCGATTTTTCCACAGGCATGCATCACGGTGGTATGGTCTTTTCCACCAAAGGATTTCCCTATTTTAGGAAGGGAGAATTCCGTCATCTCCCTGATGAGATACATGGCAATCTGCCGGGGGAAGGCGATGTTTCTGGATCTCCGCCTAGAGTTGAGGTCTTCCAGGGTAATGCCGTAAAAGTTGGCTACAGCTTTTTTAATGGTAACATCATTAAGGCCGAGATTGGAAGGGTTTTTGGCGATATCCTTCAGGACCTTGCGGATGAAATCTTCTGTGACATCCTTAGGATCCATATGATCCAGGGTGACATGGGCATCTACTTTGGTGAGGCTTCCTTCCAGTTCCCTGATGTTTGTTGTTATAAGGGAAGCAATGACGGAAAGAGCCTGGTCGCTCAAAGTGATGCCGTCCAGATCTGCTTTCTTCCGGAGAATGGCCACTCTGGTTTCAAAGTCCGGTTTGGATATATCTGTAGTAAGCCCCCAGTTGAAGCGGGAAATGAGGCGTTCCTCCAGATCCAGCCTGGAAGGGGCCGAATCGCTGGAAATGACGATCTGCTTATTCAGTTCCCGGAGGAAATTGAAGGTATGGAAAAACTCATCCTGGGTCTTTTCCTTGTTTTCCAGAAACTGGATGTCATCTATGAGAAGAAGATCCACATTTCTGTATTTTGAGCGGAAGAATTCGATTTTCCCCTCCTTCAGGTTGTTGATCAGGTCATTGGTGAAGGTCTGGGAGGATACATAGAGTACTTTGGAACTGGGATTCTTCTCCAGATAGTGATGGCCGATGGCATGCATCAGATGGGTCTTGCCTAAGCCTACTCCTCCATAGAGGTAGAGAGGATTATATATTTTAGAAGGATTTTCCGCCACAGCCATGCTGGCTGCATGGGCAAAGCGGTTGTTCTCTCCTACGACAAAATCTGAAAATGTATATTTGGGATTGAGATTGGTATGAGAAAGAGGAGGGATCTTGCCCTTCCGGGGGCTGCTTTCTTCCACGGCCTTTTCCACGTACTGGACAGACATAGGCTGATGGAAGATATCCTGCAGGATCCCATCCACGACAGGGGCATAGCTTCTGGCCAGAAGACGTCTGGCAAAACTGTTGGAGACAGAGATTACAGCCTTTCCATCCTCATAGGAAATAATCGCTGTATCTTTGAACCAGGTGTCAAAAGTACTGCGGCTATTGATTTTTTCCCTGAGGCTGCGATGGAACTGATTATTGATGAGGTCTAAGGACATGGCAATCTCCTTTGCTGTTGTTTTCCCCTGAATTGTGGATAAAACAGCTACATCTCTGTCCTTTTCCACAAAAAACCCCCTGCAGCCTTGCGGAAGCCTCTGGCTTTCCAGCGGGTATTAAGAATAATAGCAGAGTTTATCCACAATTTCAACGAAACGGAGGAGACAAAAACTTTCAGAAAAGTGCCTCAGACCCCTTGCATTTTAAGGAAGGCCTAAGCGGTCGGTATTACATCCTCATTTCATAAAATCATAAGGAAAGCCTATAAAATGTTTTTATACCCTTCAATAAAAAAAGAGCAGACATTCCGTCTGCTCTTTTTCAAGGCCGAAACCTACTTTTTGATGAATTCCTCATACTCGCTGACAGACATCAGGGAATCCAGTTCGGAAGGATCTTCCAGCTCGATGGCATAGACCCAGCCTTCGCCCATAGCGTCTTCATTGATTTTGGCAGGCTCGTCTTCCAGGGACTCATTGACTTCCACAACTTTCCCGGAAGCAGGAGCGTAAACATCGGAAACAGCTTTTACAGATTCGATGGTGGCAATATTATCGTCTTTCTTGAAGGATGCATCCACTTCAGGAAGCTCGACGAAAACAACGTCTCCCATTGCATGCTGGGCATAGTCGCTGATCCCTACAACGCCCTTGCTGCCGTCCACGCGGATCCATTCATGGTTTTTAGTAAACTTGAGATTATCCATTTTCTTCCTCCAAATATTTGATTTTGTTCATACGTATATCTATTATATCTTTTTTTTTGAATTATTACAGTGTTTTTCAGGAAAATCTTCCTATTCTCCGAAAGTAACCCCGATAGAGCGTGCTGCATCAAGATAGATGTTATCCTCCTCCACCCTCTTCAGCTGTCCGGCAATAGCCGAAAGAGGGACGGCGGCAGGCTTGCCTCCTACAAAGGCAGCCATCTTCCCGAAGTCTCTTTCCTGAATCATCTTCACCACGCTGGAACCCAGGATGGTTGCCAGATTCCTGTCAAAGGCATTGGGGGATCCCCCTCTTTGAACATAGCCCAGAACGGTAAGACGGCTTTCATAGCCCGTATACTTTTCGATCTTCCGGGCCAGGCGCTGTCCCACACTCCTGTATTTGCGCTTGGCAGCCAGCTCTCCAGAGGAAAGGGTCTGCTCCTCCTGGCTGATGGCCCCTTCTGCCACACAGATGATGGTGGAATCCTTCTCCATGGCTACTCTTCTGCGGATGGCCTGGTAGACCCGCTCCAGGCTGAAGGGGATTTCAGGAATCAGGATGATATCGCTGCCGCTGGCCATCCCGGCCTCCAAGCCGATCCATCCGGCTTTGTGTCCCATGACTTCGATAATCATCACCCTGTTATGGGAGGTGGCAGTGGTATGGACCCGGTCAATGGCTTCCGTGGCGATTTCCACAGCGGAGGAGAAGCCGAAGCTCACATCCGTCCCGGCAATATCGTTGTCAATGGTCTTGGGAAGGGTCACCACAGGCAGCCCTAGTTCCTGATGGATGAGGTGGGCGGTCTTCTGCGTTCCGTTGCCTCCCAGAATCACCAGGGCCTCCAGGTTATGGCTGCGATAGGTTTCCAGGATTCCCCGGAGTTTCTCCTCTCTGTCCTCTCCCTTAAAGGGCTTTTCCCGGGAGGTCTTCAGGATGGTCCCTCCCCGGGTGAGGAAGCCGGAGGTTTCCTGGATCAGGCGGAAATTGTTTTCCACAAGCCCCTTCATCCCCAGGTAGAACCCTACGGTTTCCATATCATAGCTGACCGAGGCGGCCTTGACCACGCCACGGATTGCCGCATTAAGGCCAGGGGCGTCTCCCCCGGCTGTGAGAATGCCGATGCGCTTCATCCCTGCTCCTTTCCTTATTGCCCCAGACGGCTGAGGATGAACTGGATGTTGTCAGCTGTAAGCTCCCGGAGGAGGATCGTGTCATAAATGGTGGCAATAGCCGTGGTAGGGTTCTTCATCACCAGGATAATGGCCATGAGATAGGCGGCGGCCAGGGTGGCTACAGCCCCCAGGACAGCCCCCAGGACCAGGCCCCCCAGATTATTGAGAAAGCGGGTGAGGAAGAAGCTCTCAACAAGTCCTGAAAGAAGGTTGAAGAGAAGAGTCAGGACCAGATAGAGGAGGAAAAAGAGGATCAGGGAGAAGAACAGGTTCTCCAGGAGGACCTGGATGCTTCCCTGAAGGATCCCCGGGGGGACGGAATCCACAAGCTTATCCACACCATTGTGGAAAACCCCTGGAAGCAGGGCTTCCAGGGAAGGGCCCAATACCTTCTGGATGAGATAAGCTCCTCCCAGGGAGAGGAGGATCTTCAAGGTGGTGAGGCCCGTCCGCAGGAGCCCCCTCTTATATCCGCTCCAGAGGGAGCCCAGGAAAATCAGGACCAGAATCCCATCGAGAATCAGGGAAAGAGGAGCGCCCATGGATCAGGACCTGTAATTTACAAACTGCAGGGGGATATCCAGGTCTTTTTCCTTGAGGTAGGTAATGACCTTCTGCAGATCGTCTATATTCTTTGCTGTGACCCGGACAACATCTCCCTGGATCTGGCTCTGGACCTTGATCTGGCTTTCCTTGATCTCCTTCACCAGCTTCTTGGCCCGGTCCTGGTCAATCCCCTGCTTCAGGGAGAGGACCTGCTTCACCAGTCCTCCTGCGGTGCTGTCAATCTTGCCATAATCGAAGATCTTCAGGGAAAGGCCCCGTTTGATGGCCTTGGACTGCAGGATATCCACAATAGCATGGATCTTGCTGTCATTGTCCGCGGTGAGGGTGATGCTTTCCTTGCTTAGGAGCACCTCGGCTTTCACCCCCTTGAAATCATAACGGGTCTGGATTTCCTTTTTTGTCTGGTTTACTGCATTGTCCAGCTCCTGGAAATCGAATTCGGATACGATGTCGAATGATGCGTCTTTTGCCATGTCAGTTCCTCCTTAATAGTACTCTTTTATTATCCAGCCTCCTGGTCCACTTATGGTAATCCAGGTATTCCAGGAAAGGCACGATATATTTTCTGCTGCTCCCCAGGACCTCTTTGGCCCCGGCAATGTCGATTGCTCCATCATGAGCCTGGCAATAGGCGATAATCCCTTCCAGGCCTTTCTGGAAGACTTCTTTGTGGAAATAGAGGGTCTCGTCGATCTTCACAAGCTCCTCCTGGCTCTGGAGGTAATGGATGTACTCCTGGATCTTTTCAGGGGAAAGCCGGAGGGTTTCTCCCAGCTCCTGCGGGCTTTGAGGAGAAAACCCATCATTTAAGTATGAATTAATCACCAGGGCCAGTCCCTGCTCATCTGTTGAAGAGAGGATCGGTACGGCGCCCTTTTCTGAAACCAGATCCCCTTTCAAGGAGAGGCTGCGGCTGTCCAGAAGCTTCAGAAAGGCCTGCCAGACCTTGCTCTGGAGCCCGGGAAAGAAGCGGGACTTCAGTTCTTCCTTGGAAACTCCGGGGGAGAGGGGGTTTTTCTCATGGCGCTTCCGGAGGAAGTCCAGGAGCTGGGCTTCCAGATCTTCCAGGGTCTCCTGGTGAAGCCAGGTCCCTTCCAGGCTCAGGAGCTCCTCCTCTCCCTCCTGGAGAAGGCCTTTGGCTTCTTCCTCCTCCAAGGCCAGCTTTCGGGCCAGTTCCCGGGTCCCGCTGAAGGGTTCTTCCCGGACAAGGCTCAGGAGCTTCTCCAGGGGGCTTCCCTGAAGCTTCCTGCGGAGGCCTTCCAGATAAGCTTCCTCCTTGCGACGGATCTTCCCTGGAGAAGATTCGATGACCGTGACCCCGCCCAGGGTCTCGCTGGCATTCTCCTTCCGGAGAATCAGGCGGTCTCCGGCCACAGTCCCCAGGGGCTTTTCCAGATAGAGGCCGCAAAGGGCTTCTTCTCCTGGATAGATCTCATCCTTTTCCAGGAGCAGGAGCTTACCGGGGGTCTCCCCTGTGCCCAGATGGACCCGGACTTTCTCCAGATGGGAGAGGGACTCCTTCTCCGGCAGGAGCTGGAAGAGGCCTGTTACCTTATATGTGGGGGAGAGGATATTCTCCCGGATCAGGACCTGTCCCGAGGGGATGCTTTTAGCAGAGCCTGCATCGGGGATATTCAGGGCAACCCGCTGACCGGCAATGGCTGCCTTCACATTCTTTCCATGAACCTGGATATTCCGGACCTTCACAGACTTCCCCATGGGGAAGAGGGTCAGGGTGTCTCCCTTGGCAATGCGCCCGCTCCAGAGGGTTCCGGTGACGACGGTGCCATGGCCTGTGAGGCTGAAGACCCTGTCTACGGGAAGCCGGGGGAAGCCCCCCTCATCTTTCTTGGGCAGGCTCCGGAGGGCTTCTTCCATGGCAGACTTAAGCTCCTCCAGCCCTTCACCGCTGATGCTGTCTACAGGGATCACCGGAGCCTCGGGATAGCCATGGGCCCCCAGATAATCCTTTACATCCTCCTGGACCAGTTCCAGGAAGTCCTGGTCGACCAGGGCTTTCTTGGTCAGGGCTACCAGGAGGTTGGGAATCCCAAGGAGGCGGATGATATCCAGATGCTCCCGGGTCTGGGGCATGATCCCCTCTGTAGCTGCCACCACCAGAAGCACCAGGTCCATTCCGAAGGCACCGGAGAGCATCTGCTGGATGAAGCGCTCGTGTCCCGGAACATCCACCAGGCCCAGCTGCAGGTCCTGGCCGAGGCTTAAGGGGGCGAATCCCAGCTTGATGGACATGCCCCTTTCCTGCTCTTCCTTCAGGCGGTCGGTCTGGATTCCGGTGAGGGCCTTGGCCAGTTCTGTCTTCCCGTGGTCGATATGGCCGGCTGTACCGACGATATAGAAGGGCATCAGAAGGCCCTCCCCAGGACAGCGGAAAAGGCCTCAGCCAGCTCTTTGTACTCCTCTTCCCGGATAGTGCGCAGATCCAGAATGAGGTCTCCCTCCCGGATCCGGACGATGACAGGGAGGCTGTGGCAGCGCAGGTCCTCTCCCAGACTGCCCATCCCCGGCCCCCCGGGCCACTGCTTCAGGACAAGGGCCCAGGAAGGGAAGGATTTCTCCGGAAGGGAGCCCCCTCCGGAAAGGGAGCGGATCTTCTCCAGCCTCAGGGGCAGGTCTCCCAGGCCCTCCTCCTGGAAGGTTTTCAGCAGGGCTTCCCCCTTCTCCCTCAGTTCATCCGGGGAGATGGTGAGCATCCGCAGTGTGGGGTTTTCCAAGAGGGCCTGCTCCGGATCCAGATACTCCATGAGGGTAGCCTCCAGGGCGGTGAGGGTCAGCTTATCCACCCGCAGGGCCCGGAGGAGCTGGTTTTTGCGGATCTTGGCCAAGAGCTTCTTCTTTCCGGCGATGATCCCCCCCTGGGGGCCGCCCAGGAGCTTATCCCCACTGAAGGAGACCAGGTCTACCCCAGCCTCCAGAAGCTGCCGGACGCTGGGTTCCTGGATGCCATAAGCCTGCAGGTCCAGGAGGGCACCGCTTCCCAGGTCATAGTAGAGGGGGACCCGGGCTTTCCGGGCCACCGGGGCCAGCTCTTCCGGAGTTATGCTTTTGGTGAAGCCTGAAATGACATAATTGCTCCGGTGGACCTTGACCAGGAGGCCGCTTTCCTTCCCCAGGGCCTCCTGATAGTCTGCCAGGTGGGTTTTGTTGGTGGTGCCCACCTCCCGCAGGATGGCTCCTCCGAAATCCATGACTTTCGGCACACGGAAAGAGCCTCCGATCTCCACAAGCTCTCCTCTGGAGACGATGGCTTCCTTCCCCTGGCACAGGGAGGTGAGGATCAGCAGCACCGCTGCCGCATTGTTGTTCACCACGATGGCATCTTCCGCCCCTGTCAGCTGACAGAGGAGGTCTGTGACATGGTCATAGCGGGAGCCCCGCTTTCCTGTTTCCAGATTCAGCTCCAGAT
>CAYMDI010000017.1:0-20196 GCA_964389165.1 uncultured Eubacteriales bacterium
TGGCCCTTTCTCTGTCTGGACTTCCTGCGCAAGGGTACCCCCTTCTTTGAGGATCCTGAAGTCTCTGTAGGTCATAGGCAGGATGGACTTCTTATCCAGGTTCTCAAAACCGCCCTCCAGGACCTCGCAGAGGAAAAGGATATGGGTCCCTGCATCTGTACTGCTGATAACCTTGCAGGTATAGCCAGCCAGGGCATCCTGGGTGAGGAGGGGCGCACCGTTTTCCAGCATATACTTGTAGCCTGCAAGCTTATCCTTTGTCCGTCCGCTGGAAAAGCCGAATACGGCGGCTGTATTATAGGCATCCTGGCCCAGGATATTCACGCCCAGATAGCCGCTGGCCAGAACCATTTCTGTTGTGAGATTCTCTTTATTCAGCCCCATCACGACCTGACGGGGGCGGCTGGTGATCTGGGTTACAGAATTGGCTGTCTGGCCGTTGAACCTGCTGCCATCTCCAGCAGTAACCACGTAAATGCCATAGCTCATCTTCCGGGTTGCATTTCTGGAATAGTCCTCTGCTGCTCCCGGAGCAGGGGGCTTTTCTTCTGCTTTTTCAAATTCTGATGCGTCGACGCCGCAGATCGGGCATTCTTCCGGGGGTGCATCTCCTTCTGCTTCATATCCGCAGACTTTGCAAATCCATTTCATATTCCTGCCGTCCTTTCATATCTTCCAAGACTTGAATTGATTATAGCATTTTTCTTCCGGCCATAACATGATAAAATCGATGCATGGAGGTGAAATTATGCGCAATGTGAAAAAAGGCCTGAAAACCACTGAAGCCATCTGGGGCTATCCCCGCAGCGATCTGCTGGACAATCTGGGTGAACTAGGGGAATATATCCTTGATGTGGCCTTTGGGGATGTTTACTGCCGTCCAGGCCTCTCTCTTCGGGACAGGGAACTGGTGACTGTATCCATGCTGATCGCTCAAGGAGGGGCAGATCAACAGCTCAGGAACCATTTTACAGGGGCCCTTCATGCGGGCCTCAGCCCGGAGGAACTCCGGGAGGTCATCATACAGTCTGCTCTCTACAATGGCTTTCCCAAGGCCATCAAGGCGATACAGCTGCTACAGGAGATACTGGAGGAGCTGGAGTCCTAAGAGATGCAAAGGATAGAAAAGGTAAAAGAACCATTTGCTCCCTCTTCCCCGCTCCCCGCTATGCAGGAAGATCAAGGGAAGCGCAGCCATAGAAAGGCACTGCAGCAGGCCCCAGAAGGCCTCTCCCTGCAAGGCAGCATCTATTAGCTGAAGGATGTTAAGCAGTCCGATCATCAGGATCAGGCTGCTTTTCTTATTCCTGAAAATATAGAAGAACAGGATCATCAGAATGCCGTACCAGCCATAATCCATATTCAGCCACTCACCAAGGAGAGGAAACACAATAAGGATAGGCAGCAGAAGGAAGACCTCCTCTTTCCCCTTGCGCCACAAAAGAAGCCCTGCTGCTCCCAGTCCCAGTGTCAGGAAGATATTCTTATAGCTGGACAGCAATTCCATGGGCGCCAGGCTCCCTCCTTCTGCAAGCTGGAAGACAAGCTGGAACAACAGGCCGAATCCGAAGAGGAGGCCCAGATAACGAAGGGGCCTGCGGGTATGCAGTGCACCCTGGCTCACTGACCAGAAGAAGATAGGGGCTGCCAGCCGGCCCAGTCCCC
Organism: uncultured Eubacteriales bacterium; assembly: GCA_964389165.1. Classification (GTDB taxonomy): domain Bacteria; phylum Bacillota; class TC1; order TC1; family TC1; genus CAYMDI01. The sequence goes on from CAYMDI010000017.1 coordinate 1,666, forward strand.
TGAAAACAAGATATGCAGCGGAGCTCCCAGGAAGAAGGAGCAAGGCAAAATGATCCAGGAACATGAAGAAAGCCCCCAGGTACTTGATCTGGCTGTTGCTAAGCCTGAGCTTTTCAGGCATTCTCCAGATCCTCTTCTTTCATGGTTCTGTAACGTTCAAGAAGCTGGCGGTACAAGGGCAGGGATAGAGTCGCAAGCTCCTTCTCTCCGATTTTCCGGATCGGCAGCAGATCGATAGAGGTGCCTGTCAGGAAGGCGCCCTGGAAGCCGCTGACTTCCTCTAGAGAGACAGGCCTTTGGGTCAAGGGAATTCCTGCCTCCGCAGCAGCTTCCATAACCTTCATCCGCGTGATTCCAGGAAGGACATCAAGGACAGGAGGCGTAATCAGGCCCTCTTCTCCCACAAAGAAAACGTTGGAACGGCTTCCTTCCTTAATCAGTCCGCTGTCTGAAATCAGGGTCTCGAATACTCCGGTTTCCTGAAGATGCCTGTTTACCGCCGCCTTATATTCCGCATCATAGATTTTCTTTGTGGGGTCCTGCCTGCGGATTTCAAGAATGTTTACATCGATCCCCTCCGCATACCAGCTATCTGGAGGATAAAAGCTGTCAATGAAGAAGACTGCCAGTTCCTTGGTATCCGGAGCGAAGCTTAGAAAGATATTCTTGCTGATGCAATGAGGAGCCCTTTGGATCAGCGCATAGACTCCCATGGAAGCTTCCTGAACGTCTAATCCATGGGCTACCCTTGCCATCCTCTCCAGGTGTTCGGCAAGAAAGAGCGGCCGGCCTTCAGTTACGCGCAGCACCTCATAGACCATCCCCATTCCCTTCCATGTATCCGGATTCAGATCAAAAACAAGCTTCCCATTCAAAATGCCTTCCATAACCTTCTCCTCTCCTGTATCCTAATAGCTTTTTCTCCAGTTTTTCGGATATTGATTTTTAATAAAGCCTCCGGCTACCCGGATCCATCCCAGGTAATGCCCCTGAAAAGAAGCAGCATGCCAGCCATCTTCCAAACTGAGATTCAGGGTCTCCCCTTTGATATAGCGGACAGCATCTTCTTCAAGGAGATCTACTGTCCTTCTGCAGGCCCCAGCCTCCATCGCAAGGAGGTAGCTGTGTCCGGGCTGAAAGGATTTTCCCTTCCACTCCCCAAGGCGAAGCCCCAGGCTGAGGGGCTTGTTCCTCAGGCTGTATGGATAGGGTTCCTTCATGAGATGCAATTCACCATCCAAGGCGGCAATATAGCCCTCCAGGGGTGGGAGTCCGATGGCAGACAGCAGTTCTCTGATAGCGGGGTCGGCTTCCCTGCAGCGCTTCCATGGGCCTGAGGGCCGGATGGGAGCCACTTCTTCATCATGGATTTTTCTCATCCGGATAGCGAAATGGCCTTCTCCCCTGGAACGGTGAGGCCAGAATCGGACAGCACCCTGAAGCTCCGGATGGCCGGGGATGATGGGGATGCCATCTCCCATGCCTGCTTCCTTCACAGGAGCTTCTACCACAAAGCCAAGGTCTGCCAGCATTGCAGCAGCATCTTCATTCTCCCGGATATTGAAGGTACAGGTGGAATAGACCAGGAGGCCTCCTGGCTTTAACAGCCTGGCTGCATAATGCAGGATATCCCGCTGTGTCTTCTCCAGTTCTTCTCCCCGATATCCCATATATTCACGCAAAGCCCGGGGATCCCTGCGGAAGGTGCCTTCTCCGGAGCAGGGTGCATCAACAAGGACTCTGTCAAAATAGCTTCCGTAGGTTTCCAGCAGATGCTTTCCTGTACTGTTGGTGATAATGCAGTTGCTGATGCCATAAAGCTGTATGTTCTTTTCAAGAGCTCTGGCCCGCTTGGGATTGATTTCATTGGCCACCAGCAGCCCTTGGTTCATCATCTTCATGCCAAGCTGCGTCGTCTTCCCTCCCGGGGCTGCACACAGATCCAAAACCTTTTCTCCAGGCTGGGGATCCAGCAATTCTGCAGGGTACATGGCGCTGGGTTCCTGAAAATAGTAAAGTCCTGCATGATACCAGGGGTGAAGGCTAAGCCGGTTGCGCCCTTCTTCCCCCAGGTAATACCATCCTGTCGGGCACCAGGGAATCCTGTCCCCAAGTACAGGACCATGCGATTTCATCCTATCCAAGAATTCATCTTCGGATATCTTCAGGGAGTTCCGGCGGATTCCTTCAAGAGGGCTTCCCTCTTCCAGACTGGCCAGGAATGCGCCATATTCATTTCCCAGAAGTTTTTTCATGTCTTCCTGGAATTCCTCAGGTAGATTCATCCTTCTCCTCCATGTAAGAAAAGCATCAAGAGGATCTCTCTTAATGCTTTTACAGCGCTGTTACCGTTCCGGATGCTTTTTCGCCAGTTTGATACGCAGTCTGGCCTTTTTCAGCACAATGGCAGGAGGAAGCCCTCCCTCAGAAAAAGATACGCCTGCCTCAATGAGAGCCAGAGCCTTTTCTTCAGCCTTCAGGGCCCGTTCTACATCAATGGCATCTGCCCGTTCAGCAGTATGGCAGAAGACGGAAATATGGTTCATAAAAACTTCTGCAAGGCCATGAGTGCCAAGTGCAACCTGTTCTTCCCGGCCATTCACCCGATAAGTCAGCGTGCCGATATCGAGGGTTGTGTAATATGGCGCATGATTTCTGAGTATGGTAACCGGTCCGCTCTCGCTGGGGAGCTGGACCATTTCCACCTGATCTTCTTTAAGGATCTGGCCATGGTGCGACAGGACCTCAAGGAGAAGGTCTCCCATTATGCTTCTCCCTTCATTTCCCTAGCCTTCTTCAGGGCATCCTCAAAAGACCCAACCATGAAGAAAGCATCTTCTGGATAGGCATCTCCCTCCCCATCCAGAATCCGCTGAAAGCTCTTAATGGTCTCCTTCAGAGGTACATAAACCCCGGATATGCCTGTGTAGGCCTCGGCTACGTGGAAGGGCTGGGAAAGGAACTTCTGAAGTCTTCTGGCCCGGGACACAACGATGCGGTCTTCCTTGGAAAGCTCGTCAATGCCCAGGATCGCAATGATATCCTGAAGATTCTTGTATTGCTGCAGGATGTTTTTAACCTTCATGGCAGTGTTATAGTGGTCCTCCCCGATAATCCGGGGATCCAGCTGACGGGAGCTTGATTCCAAGGGATCTACGGCTGGGTAAATCCCCATCTCGACAATCGCCCTTGAAAGCACTGTTGTGGAGTCCAGATGCGTGAAGGTTGTGGCCGGTGCAGGGTCCGTCAGGTCATCCGCGGGGACATATACAGCCTGTACGGAAGTAATGGAGCCCCGGGTGGTAGAGATGATCCGTTCCTGGAGTTCTCCCATCTCCGTAGCCAAGGTGGGCTGGTAGCCTACAGCTGAGGGCAGCCTACCCAGAAGGGCAGAGACTTCGGAACCAGCCTGGGTGAAACGGAAGATATTATCGATAAACAGCAGGACATCCTTCTGCTTTTCATCCCTGAAGTACTCAGCCATGGTAAGGCCTGTAAGACCCACCCGCATCCTGGCACCAGGGGGCTCATTCATCTGGCCGAAGACCATGACTGTTTTATCAATGACCCCGGATTCTGCCATTTCATTGAAAAGCTCATGACCTTCTCTGCTTCGTTCGCCAACCCCTGTAAATACGGAGTAGCCTCCGGATTCTGCAGCAATATTCCGGATCAGTTCAGTAATCAGCACCGTTTTCCCAACCCCGGCGCCTCCGAAGAGGCCGATTTTCCCGCCTTTGGCATAAGGCGCCAGCAAATCCAGCACCTTGATTCCTGTGACGAAAATCTCATTGGATGGAAGAATTTCTTCGTATTTCGGAGGGGTTCTGTGGATGCCCCATTTTATGGGAATATCTTCAGCCCCCTTGTTGTCAATAGGATTCCCCAGAACATCAAAAAGCCTGCCCAGGCACTGCTCTCCCACCGGAACCTGGATAGGAGCTTCTGTATCAAGGACGGACATGCCCCGAACGAGACCATCTGTGGAACTTAAAGCGACGCAACGGACTGCGTTGTTGCCCTGTTCCTCCATGACCTCCAAGGTCACATCCCTGGTCATCTGACCAAGGCCAGGATTATCAGCCATGGGAATGATCAGTGCATTATAGATGGATGGCAGGGCATCCGGGAAGAATACATCCACCACCGGTCCGATGATGCTGATGATTTTGCCTTTATTCATCTCTTTCTCTCCTTAAGGTTTCAGCGCCGCCGATGATTTCCGTAATCTGCCTTGTAATGGCCTCCTGACGGGCTCGCTGGAACTGGATCTTCAGTTTTTTCGTGAGTTTTTCCCCGTTGCGGTTCGCTCCATCCATGGCAGTCATTCTCGCCCCGTATTCACCAGTCTCCAGTTCTATGAGAGCCTGCTGTACAGTCAGAATCAGGTAGGTTTCCGTCAGGGTCTCCAGAATCTCCTTCCTGCCGGGTTCGAAGATATATTCGATCTGCCCTTCGCTCTCATCCATCTGCGCTCTGGGAGGCATCAGGGGGAGCAGCTGCATGGATGCAGGCAGTTGCGTCAGGATGGACTGGAACTTGTTATAGACAAGACAGACTTTTCCATATTCTCCACTCAGAAATGGAGCTGCCAGATCTCTGAAGAGGTTTCTGCTCTGATTGAACAAGTCCTTCTCCCAGTTCAGCTGCAGATCTCTGGTACGATCCACTCTCCGCGGATAAGCTGCATAATAGTCCCGGGCCTTCTGCCCGATGGGAAGGATAAAGGTGTTATCCCTGCCATATTTTTCAAGCATCTCTTCCACAAAGCTGAATAGCCTGAGATTATAGCCTCCGCAGAATCCCTTGTCCGTACCCAGGACAACAAGCAGGACCTTATCCCCTCCCTTGCCCTGCCACATCGGATAGCGATAGCTTCCGGCCAGGAGGAGGAGGCGGCTGGCCATGGTTTCCAGGCGCTTGTATACCGGGCGCACCCGATTATACCGTTCCCGGGCTTTGGCCAGTCGCGCGGTGGCAATCATCTTCATCGCTCTGGTAATCTTCAGGGTGCTGTCTACGCTGCGGATTCTGGTTTTGATTTCAAGCAATTGCGCCATATCAAGCCTCTTCGATGGATTCCATGTAGCGGTCTATTGTCCTTTGCAGGCTTTGGAAGTCTTCTTTGGAAAGCTTTTCCCGCTGGCGGATCTTTTTCAGGATTTCTTCCTGATCCTTCCGGACATAGGCAATGAGCCCCTTCTCCAGTACCCGGACGCGGTTAATGGAGATGGCGTCGAATATGCCAAGATTCGCTGCATAAAGGGAAACAACCTGATCCTCTACACCGATAGGGGCATAGTTGGGCTGCACAAGGATTTCAACCAGGCGCTGTCCTCTGGTAAGCTTTTTCTGTGTTTCAGGATCAAGATCCGTACTGAACTGAGAGAAGGCTTCCAGCTCCCGATACTGGGCCAGATCGATCCTCAGGGAGGCAGCAACCTGTTTCAGCGCCGGGAACTGGGCGTTCCCTCCTACCCTGCTGACTGATACCCCTGGATTAATTGCAGGCCGGACCCCTTCATTGAAGAGATCTGTTTCCAGGAAGATCTGGCCATCTGTAATGGAAATCACATTAGTGGGAATGTAGGAGGAAATATCCCCTGCCTGGGTTTCGACAATCGGGAGGGCTGTAATGGACCCTCCCCCAAGGGCTGCTTCCACCTTGGAGGCCCGTTCCAGCAGCCTGGAATGGAGATAAAAGACATCCCCTGGATAGGCTTCCCGTCCAGGAGGCCGCTTGAGGAGCAGGGAAATCTCCCTGTAAGCTACTGCATGCTTGGTCAGGTCATCATAGATGATCAGAACATCCTTACCCTGATCCATGAAGTACTCACCCATAGCGCAGCCGCTATAGGGAGAGATATATAGCAAGGGGGCTGGATCGCTGGCTGTGGCCGCGACTACCAGGGTATAGGCCATGGCCCCTTCCTGTTCGAGCTCCTGTACAATGGAAGCGATACTGGAGGCCTTCTGTCCGATGGCTACATAAATGCAGATCACATCCTTGCCCTTCTGGTGGATGATGGTGTCAATGGCCAGGCTGGTCTTCCCTGTCTGCCTGTCTCCTACAATCAGCTCACGCTGCCCTCTGCCAATAGGAACAAGGGCATCAATGGCCTTGATGCCTGTTTCCAGGGGGGTGCGTACAAAGTCTCTTTCGATAATCCGGGGAGCTTCCCGTTCGATGGGATACCACTTATCGGCTTCCAGTCTGCCCTTGCCGTCAATAGGCTCTCCGATGGGATTCACCACACGGCCAAGGAGGCTGCTGCTGCAGGGCACGCTAAGGACCTCTCCTGTCCTGCGGACAGTCTCTCCTTCCCGGATATCTTTAAACTCACCCAGGATGACAACGCCTACGTGATGCTGGTCAAGGTTCAGAACCGTACCCTTGACCCCGTTTTCAAACACGACTACTTCTCCTGCCATGACCTCTTCAAGGCCATAGACAAGAGCGATCCCGTCTCCGACCTGGATGACGGTTCCTACTTCATCCCGGGAAAGTCTGGCTTCAAAGCCCCGGATTTTCTCTTCGAGTATTCTGCTGATTTCTTCCGGTCTAAGATACATGGTCAGATCCCCTTAATCCACCTGTCCAAATGGCTCAGGCGGTCTTTTATGCTTTGTTCATATACAGTTCCATCCAGTTCCAGACGGCTGCCTTCAATGAGGGCAGGATCCTCCTGGAAATCCAGGATAAGCTTCAAGTTCAGCTTTTCCTCCAGCCGTTCCCTGATTTTCTCCTGTTCCGCTGCTTCTGGCAACCTGGCCATGGACAGCACCCCGGTATGGATGCCTTCCTTCTGCCGGAGAAAAGCCTCGAATGCCTTTAACGCCATCTTTGGCGCATGAGCATCAAAACGCTGATTTTCAGCCAGCAGGATATAGAAGTTCGCCGTCAGAGGAGAAAGCTCCAGCTTCTCCAGGAGTTCCTTCAGGACAGCAGCCTTCTCTCCCCTGGAAAATGCTTTTGAATCAAAAAAAGCTTCCAGTTCCTTATGGCCATCCACAGCTTCCTGAAAGCGCTTCAGCTCCTCCAGGACAGAATCCAAGGTGTTCAGGCTTAGTGCGTATTGGAATAGGGGCTGTACATAGGTTTCAACCACCTTATAGTCTGGCATCCGCACCCCCGATTTCTGCAATCAGGTCCTCCAGGAGGGGCTGATGCTCTTCCTTGGAAATCTCCTTCCGCAGGACTGCTTCAGCACCCTGAATCACCAGATCCGATGCCTTGGCCATAACAGCTTCCATGGCTGCCTGCTTTTCGCTTTCGATAATGGCTCTGGCTCTGGCAACTTCATCTTCAGAACGCCTCTTTACTTCAGCTTCGGCGCTTTCCTTCAGCCGCTGGCTATCCGTCCTGGCCTGTGCAAGGATTTCCTGCTTCTTCTCTTCGGCATGCTCAAGGAGGTCAGAATACTTGGCTTCCTGATGCTTCACATCCTTCCAGGCATCATCGATGTCCTGGTAGACCTCATTCACTTCCTTGTTGCGCTCATCGATGACCGCCATTACCTTCTGAAAGAGAAATTTCCGCAGGAAAAAGACCAGGATCCCCACATTGAGGAGCTGGAATATGAAATCTGTGATATTCAGATTCAGAAGGTCGAACATTTCTTTCATGGGTTACCCCCGTTACATTTTGATCCAGACCAGAAGCCCCAGAATGAAGGAATAGATGATCCCTGTTTCCACCAGGGCCACCCCGATGATCATGAAGGTCCTGAGTGTGTTCGCGATTTCCGGCTGTCTGGCCAAGGCATCAATCACCGATTTCACTACTAAGGCTTCCCCGAAGGTGCCAAGACCGATTGCAAATGCGATTCCGATAAATTCCATTTCAAATCCTCCTATATATCATTTTCATTGAGTCCTTCAGAGATAAACATCGTAAGCAGCAAAGCAAAGACATAGGCCTGTATCACTGCTGACAACAGACTTAAAAGCAAGAATACAATTGGCAGCAGGATGGGTACAGAAAGATAAACAATAGAGTCTAACACCTTTCCAGAGAACATATTTCCGAAAAGCCTCATAGATAAGGAAAGGGGCGTAGATACCAGACCCGTGATATTCCCAATAATCATAAAGGCATTGGGATCCACATAGCTTTTAAGGTATCCTCCAAAACCCTGCTCCCTGATTTTCTTGTACTGCACATAGATGAAGCCGAATAAGGCCAGAGCCAGCGTGGTACTATAACTTGCCGTCGGGGATGTATTTCCAGGCACCAGTCCTGTAAAGTTCATTACCAGAATAGTGATAAAGATTCCTCCAATGATCCCATAAATCCGAGGTGTCGCCTTCCCGCACATGCCCTCTACAAAATTATAGATAAACAAGGTGATCTTCTCAGCCACGGCCTGTCGTCTTGTAGTAGGCACTTTCTCCAGTTTGCTGGTGATAAAGAAGACAAAGGCCATGATGAGGATCATAAGGAACCAGGTTGTGGTTACCGTAGAAGAAATCCGGAAATTTCCTGCCTCGTAGAATACCGCAGGCTTCGTTCCTTCCAGGAGGAAAGGGAGCCCTTCAATGGTATGCGCGAACCAGTCGCCTATAAAACCCATTAATCCTACTCCCCTTTCTTCTCTTCTGCACCTTCTCCCCTGTCAGGGAAAAAACGCCTCAATTCCAGCAATACACTAAAAAGACCCAGAATCCCTCCTATGGCAACGCCAATTCCGGCTCCTGCATCTCCCCAGTTCCTTCCTACAAAATATCCGATCAGGATGTAGGCCAGGATCATCACAGTTGTGGATGTCGCATAGGCCAAAGCTCTTGCCACAGATAGGGTCTGCTTCCTGCCCTTTGCGTTATTCTTCTTATTATTCATCATATTTCATCCCTTATCATTATATGGCTTGGCCGGGGATAAAACAAGATATATTATCCACGGTGGCCAAATGTGATAGAATACTGAAGGAAGGAGTATGCCATGATTGACGGAATCTATATGCATCATCTTATACATGCTGCGGAACCCCTCTTTATGGGTGGCCGCGTGGAAAAAATCTATCATCCCGAAGAAAAGCTGCTGGTATTCAAGATCAAAGGAGCCGGGAAGGAATACCCAAGGCTCCTGATTTCCCTGGACCCTTCTTTCTGCACGGTCCATCCGGGAACTCTAAATCCGGATAATCCTGATCAGCCAAGCACCTTCTGCATGATTCTGCGGAAGCATCTGGAGGGCGGTGAAGTGGTCAGCATCCGCCAGCAGGGTTATGAACGGCTGGTTGATATTGCAATTGAAAGCTACAATGATTTGGGGATAAAGACCAGAAAGATCCTCCACCTCGAACTCATGGGGAAATATTCCAATGTCATTCTGGAAGAGGACGGACATATTCTAGATGCCCTGTATAAATACCCCATCGGCATCAATGGCTTTCGGGAGGTCCTGCCAAAGCGGGTCTATACAGCCCCGCCGACCAACATGCAACGTTCCCCGGATGACCTGACAGGAGCGGAACTGGCGGCCCTTCTCCCTGAGGAGCCGGCCCTTTCTCTCAGGGCATTCCTGCAAAGCCATCTCCAGGGCTTCAGCAAGAAAAGCCTCCAATCCATTCTGGATCAATGCGGCGCCAGTGAAATGACCATTGAAGGACTTGACAGCCAAAGGCTCGAAGAACTGCTCTCCTGCATCCGTAAACTAGCCTCAACCCCTCCCTTTCCCCCTTCCGAACTTCTGGCGGAGACGGATCGGAGCTTCAGCAGCTGGTATCTAAGTCAGCGGATGCAGCATGGGAAATCCAGGCTCATGCAGGCAGCCCTCAGGCAATCCAGGAAGCTCCGGAAAAAGGAAGGCATCTATCTGCAGAAGGTCCGGGAGGCCGAGACCGGTGAAGACCTGCGCATCAAAGGGGAAATCCTTTCTGCCAATCTCTACCGCCTCAAGGGCAATCTTCCTGAAGTGACTTTAGAGAATTATTATCTTCCGGAACATCCTCCTCTGCGGATCCCCCTGGAAGAGGCCTATTCCCCGGCAGCCAATGTCCGCCGGTACTTCAAGCGTTACCATAAGATCATGGAAGGCAAAAAGCAAAGCGAGAAGCTCCTTGCCGAACTGCAGGGAGAAATCGAATATCTGGATTCGGTGATGAACAGCATTGAACAGGCAGCATTAGCTGAGGATCTTCTGGAAATCCAGACAGAACTGGAAAGCCAGGGCCTCCTCAAAGCCAGGCAGGGCAAGCGGAAGAAAGAGCCTCCTTTGAATATTCTGAAGATGGAACTCCCGGATGATGCCGTGCTTCTGATTGGAAAGAACAACCGTCAGAATGACAGGATCACCTTTAAAGAGGCCTCAGGAAACGATTACTGGTTTCACGTAAAAGAAGGTCCGGGAGCGCATGTGCTTCTGAAAAATGCAGGCCGGGAGCCTGATGAGGAACTGCTCCGGCTGGCAGGGCGGATGGCTTTGCGCTACAGCGGACGGGAAGCTGCAGGAGGTCTTGTGGACTATACCCTGAAAAAACATGTCAGACGGCACCCATCCGGCTTGCCTGGTAAAGTTTTGTATACGGATTTCAAAACCATGAACATTGAAGGAGAGGGCTAGAAGCCCTCTCCTTCTTCATTCTGCTAGCCCTTTTCAGGAGTATATTGTGTAATGCCTTCTGTATCTGCATTTCTGATCCATTCCGCCAGAGGCCTGCCCTCAAGGAGCTGCTCATCCCCTAAAAGATCCCTGAGGGGCATCAGGACAAAGCCTCTCTCCGTCATCCGGGGATGGGGCAGGGTGAGGACAGGATCATCTGAACAGTGATCCCCCATCATCAGAATGTCCAGATCAATCGTCCTGGGACCCCAGCGGACATCTCTTCTGCGGAGGAGGTTCCCTTCAATGTGATTGCAGTAGGCCAGCAATTCCGTGGGGGTCAGACTCGTGGAGATTTCAGCAACCATATTCAGGAAGTTATCCTGATCTTCATACCCAACTGGAACTGTCTCGTAGATGAGGCTTTCCCGCCTGACTGAAATTTCCGGATGATAGCGGAGCTGACGCAAAGCGGATTCAAGATAACCTTCCCGGTCTCCCAGATTGCTCCCAAGGGCCACATAAGCCAGCTCCTCCCGCTTATAGGTCCGGGTGATGCTGAAGTAGTCGCAGGTCACCGGTACCGCGATCTCAGGCTTCATGATCTCAAGGGTGAGCGCCCTGATGATTGGAAAGCGTCGCAGACAGGCTTCTGCTATATCCTGGGAAAGTTCTTCCAACAGCTTGTAGGCCTTTCCATGAAACACCTCACTCAAGGCATCATATATCTCTACATAATTTACAGAATCTTCAAGCTCGCCGCTTTGCCCGGCAGGTCTCAGATCGCAGAGAGCCTCCAAAGTGATCCGGAAGCGCTGTCCCAGACGGTTCTCCTCCTCATAATATCCATGATACCCATATAGTTCCAGGTTTTTCAGGGTGATCTTATCCATGCCACAGCCTCCTGCTTTCTTCTTTTCTCTTCTCATACTTTGCCCTCAGTTCCTTAAGGAGCCCTTCCTCTTTCAGCTTATACCCGGAAAGCCCTCTGATGCCTCGGATCAGATGGATTTCAAGAAGGGAATTTGTAAGGAATACCACATCGGCCTTTTCAAGGTCCTGAAGGGTATACCACCCCTCTTCCCCCCTTCCTTCTTCCAGAAGAATGCTCCGCAGGATGCCATTGAGCACTCCGTTATCCAATGCTGGAGTGCAGAGCTGATTTCCCCTGAAAAAGAAGATATTACTGATTGCGTTCCCTGAGAGAAAGCCCTTTTCATTCAGATAAAGGCTATCCGCACAGCCGTCCTGCCGGACTCTTCCCAGTTCCTGAAGCCTTTCCCCATATTCCCATGTCTTGTGGCCGTACCGGGGTTCCCGGGAGTCCCTTACTTCAGGCGCCAAGGCCAGAACCGCCGAATCAGGCGGTGCGATATCACGGATCGACCAAAAGACTGAACCATCCTCCAGCAGGAGCAGGCGCAATCCTCCAAGATCTGGCAGCTTTAGCCTGGCAACCTCTGTGCGTATCTGCTCTTTTCTCAGTTCCTGTCCACGAAGCGCTTTCAGGCTATTCTCCATCCGGGCCATATGCTCGTCCCAGAAGAGGGGGATCCCCCCTTCAACCCGGATTGTTTCAAAGATACAGCCTGGATATTCGGTTACAGGGTGTCCACCTTCCGCTTCAAACCTCATAACGAAGCCCTCTTTTCATCCCCAGCGCTTTGACCTCTGTTTCCATGAACTCTGCTTCAGCATCAGACTTCCAGGTAATGCCCCCTCCTGCATTGAAAAGAAGCCGGCTGCCATCCTGGATGATTGTGCGGATTGCAATATTGAAATCAAAATCCCCATTGTTCCCAATGTATCCGATAGATCCTGTATAGACTCCCCGTGGATGATCTTCCAGTTCAGCAATGATCTCCATGGAACGCCGTTTCGGCGTGCCCGTTATCGACCCCCCTGGGAAAACCCCTTCCAGAATCCTGAAGGGGCTCAAGCCGGAGCGCTTCATGCTAGATACAGTTGCGACAAGATGATGGACTGTCTCATAGGTTTCCATTTCGAAAAGCTTGTCCACCCGGACTGTCCCTGGCTTGCTCACTTTTGCCAGATCATTGCGCTCCAGATCCACAATCATCAGAAGCTCGCTGCGGTCCTTCTGGCTATTCATCAGCCAGGCCCGGTTGAGGCTGTCGGCTGCAGGGGTGCTGCCGACGGCTACTGTGCCTTTGATAGGCTTTGTCTGAAGAATGCCCTTCTGGCAGCGTATCAGACGTTCCGGACTGCTGGAAAGGATGCTCCAGTCAGGACCCTTCAGGTAGGCAGCGAAAGGAGCCGGATTCATTTCACGGAGGCAGAGGTACAGTTCATCCGCTGCCAGAGGGCTCCGGGTCCCTGCAAACTGCCTTGTATAGTTCACCTGATACACTTCGCCTTCATAAATGTAGTCCCGGATCCGCCTGATCTTCTTCAGGTACGCTTCCAGATCCTCTTCCTCCTGAAGGCGGAAAGGGCCTCCCTGCTCACAGCTGTCAGGATCAGGTTCAGGCATCAGTCCTTCAAGCTGATTCAGGAATACCATGGCCTCAGCTTCCGCTTCCAGGTCCCAATGGAGAAAGCCCTCTTCTCCCCGGAGTTCCAGGAGAACAGGGTAATAGCCGAATTGAGCCAGTGGTACTTTTGTCTCCCTGTCTTCGGGAATTGCCAGGCCTAGAAAGGCATGGCCGAGATCATAGGAGAGAAAGCCCAGAAAACCTGTTTTGAAGCCAGTCTCCTCCATAGAGGCTTTGCGATGCTTGTGATAAAAACCCTCCAGCTTCAAAATGGCATCCCCAGGGTCATCCCTATCAATAGTTATCTGCGCTGAGGGTCTTACTCCCAGCCAGGTACTGGTACTCATAGAGCTGTCTTCCCTTGCGCTGTCCAGCAGGAAAAACCCATTTTCAGTAGCCAGGGAACGGACTAATGTCTGAAGATCCGGAATGGCAGAGAGGTGTTTCGTCTTTGTCATGATACCTCCAGAAAATTCCGGAACAGATCCAGTCCCTGCTCTGTAAGAATGGCCTCCGGATGGAACTGAACGCCATAAAGCCTGCGCTCAGGGCAGTCCAGGCTCATAACTGTACCATCTTCCAGCCAGGATGTTGCCCGGAGCTGCGGATCCATTCCTGCCGCACAAATGGAAAGGCTGTGATAGCGTGTGACCCTAAGAGGATTTTTCAGACCCTGAAAGAGCCCATCTCCGGCGTGGCGGATGGGATCTACAACGCCATGGACGGGGTTTCCCTTTTCCAAGGTGCCTCCATAGAGATAGTTGATGCATTGGAAGCCCAGGCAGACACCCAGAATAGGGATCTGCCCCTGATACTTCCGGAGGATGTCCAGGGAATATCCGGCTCCTTCGGGCCGGCCTGGCCCCGGTGACAGGATGATATGGCTCACCTCTTCCATGGGATGCCTGAGGAGGCTGTCATCATCATTGGAATACACTGCCACATGCTCTCCCAATATCTGCAGATACTCATATATGTTATATGTGAATGAATCGTAGTTGTCTATCAGTAAAACCATGTTATCCTCGCTCGTAATATTATAGCATATAATCTCTCCAGGGCTATGAGAAAATCTTAAAGACCAGTATAATGGGTGTATATCGAATCAGGGAGGTTCATGATGTATTCCTATCTCAATACAGCGCTGAAGGCTGGTGAAATCATGCTCCGCAATGGTTCTGACACCTATAGGATCCAGCGGGTTATGGAGCTGATCCTGTCAGGGCCGGAAATCCTGCGGAGCGACATCATCGTAATCGGCACAGCCCTCATCGTTACTGTAATCTATAAGGATCATGATCCCGTCACGATGACCCGTGTCATCGACAAACGGATGCAGAGCCTGCGCAAGCTTTCCCTTGTCACGAAGGTGGCCGAATCGGTACGGAATGGACGGGCCACCTTAGAAGAGGCTGACGAGCAGCTGGAGAGAATCGATGCTATGCAGCCCTACACGCTTATACAGAAGGTTCTCACAACCTCTTTGGTCTCTGCGCTCTTCACCCTGGGTTTCGGAGGCACCTTCCGTGCTGCTCTGGCTATAGCCCTCATTACCCTGATCCCCTCAGCCTTCATGCAGTTGTCCTACACCAGGAATTACCCCTTCTTTCTCAGCAACATCATCACAGGGGGCATCGTCAGCCTCTTGAGCCTGATGGTCCTGCAATTCCTGCCTCTGCTTCATTTTGACAAGATGATTGCCAGCGTCATCGTCATTTTCACACCAGGGGTCATGGCAGTCACAGCCATCCGTGATGCCGTTAATGGCGACTTCATTACAGGGGCTAGCCGGGGCATTGAGGCCATCCTTCTGGCAGCAGGGCTGAGCATCGGCGTGGGGGCTGTTTTTGCCCTCTATGTTTACCTGACAGGAGGTGTGATATGGACATTCTGAAAACCTTGATGGAGATACTCCTCATCGGTATCGGCTGCGGCCTCCTGGGCATCCCCATGGAAGCCGGAAGAGAAGACCTGCCTCTAAATGCCCTTCTGGGGGGGATCTGCTACGGATCCTATCTGTATGTTTCCCGGATTACAGGCAACCTTCTCCTGGCTACCTTTGCCGGATCTCTTACCCTTGCTTTTCTGGCCATATATCTGACCCGGCGGACAAAGAAACCCATGCAGGTCTATCTGGTGACCTCCATCATCCCCCTCCTGCCAGGATATAATATTTTCCGGATGGTTCTCAGCTTCATTGAAGCGGATTATGCCGATTCACTGCAGAATGCCAATCTGACTTTGCAGATTCTGGCCCTTATAGCCATCAGCCTGATTATCGCTTCATCAGTGACCCGGATTCTGAAACGCTATTTCAATCCAAAACTATTCAGGTTATAGGATGATTCTTTTGAATCATCAGAGCTGTTCTCTGAAATTTTTAAGAATGCTGTTCAATGTGGTTGGAGCCAGCTGTCCAAGACTGCACAGGGAAGCATCTTCCATAATCAGTGCCAGTTTTTCCAGCTTCTCGAACTGGGATTCCCCACGATCTCCCTTTTCCATCTGCTCCAGAATCTCTTCCATACGCTTCGTGCCTTCTCGGCAGGGAGTGCATTTGCCACATGATTCCTTCACTGAATAGGCTGCTGCTGTTTTAGCAAGATCCATCATGGATGTCTCTTCCCCTACCACATAGAGGCTGAAGCCCTCCATGACATTGGCGATCAGACCGAATTTCAGCGGGGTTTCAAAGTCAACAGGAGCATCCAGCTTGTCTTCCAGGAGAAGGGCTCCCATAGGACCGCCAACCCGGACGGCCTTCAGCTGTCCTTTGCAGCCCTTGCCATACTCTTCGATAATGGAGCGCAGGGTCGCGTCTGTTGGCACCTCTACGAGGCCAGGGGCATTGATGTCTCCCTCCAGGGAGATGATCTTTCTTCCCGGGTTTTTCGGAGCCCCTTCTGCCTTAAAGGTTTCGCTGCCTTTCAGCAGGATATCCGGCAGATTGATCAGGGTCTCCACATTATGCACCAGGTTGGTGTAGACGATTGCTGCTACAGGGCATACAGACATGCAGCGTCCGCAGCTGATGCATTCTTTGGGATTGATTGTATGGCGGACTTTATTGGCTCCTGAAATGCAGGAAACGGGGCAGTTCTTCGCGCACTTCGTGCAGCCGATGCACTTATCT
Organism: uncultured Eubacteriales bacterium; assembly: GCA_964389165.1. Lineage (GTDB taxonomy): Bacteria > Bacillota > TC1 > TC1 > TC1 > CAYMDI01. The sequence continues at coordinate 17,837 of CAYMDI010000017.1, forward strand.
GTAATATAGTATTCTAAAGGACGCCCATACACGCCGAAATCCCTGTCACCCGCTTTTTTCTCCCGATGGATATTCAGGTCTCTTTCCACGTAGGTGTTCACTTCTACTTCCCGGGGACTGATAAAGCCATCCTGTGAATAGCGTACTTCAAGGTCGAAGGGGATATCTGAGCCAAGGACCCGTTCCCCCAGAATTCCTGCAGCATAGGCATCTGCGATGGCATGGCTGATCTCCTGAGTATCAGGGGTATAGATATAGCCTTTTGCAGCTCCTACTCCGTACCCGGCGATGATCATCGCTTCAATGAGCTTGAAAGGATTCTCCTTGAGGATTTTCTGATCCAGGCTTCGATTCATTGTGTCCGCATTGCAGATGATACCCTTGTTGGGATCATCCACATTAGCCACCTGGTCCCACTTGAGGCCCAGTGCAAAACCACCATCTCCCCGGCCCTTGTAGCCGGAATCCTTAATCTGCTGGGCGATTCCTGTGCTGATGGTGCCAAGAGCCTGGACCAGAGCTTTGAATCCACCCTTGGACAGGTAGTCCTCCAGGCTCAGGGCCTGCTCAAGATTCCCGGGAATCCCCTCAGGCTTGGCCTTGATTTCTGTTCTGGAGATTTTCTTCGTGATGCCTGATACATAGGGTGCCGGCTGTTCTGCATAGTCAGCTGGCTCAGTGCGGAACCAGTCATAGTAGTGGAGCAGGCTGTCAATCCGGGATGCCGGAACGCCTAATACCTCATCAATATGCCGGACAATCGCTTCAGGCACATAGCCCAGAAGCTCTTGGGTCTTCAGCAGGGTGGCCATAAGGACGCCCCGTGACTCCCGATTCTCATTCATGTAAGCGTCCAGGGCCTCCACGACAGTAAGATTATCTTCTAAACGCTTCATCTTAAGCCTCCTTTTCGATTCTGACAGCTGAAATCTTATATTCTGCTGTTTTTGTTACCGGGTCAGCCGCTGCATTAGTCAGCTCGTTGACCGGAGACTCGTGATAATGGAAGGTCATGAAGATATTGCCGGGTTTGACTCGCTTGGTCACTTTCACATGGGCTGTAATCGAGCCCCTTCTGGAGGTGATTCTGGCCATCTCTCCGTCACCCAGATTATACTTTTCAGCATCAGCTGGGTTCACTTCAACCAGTTCATGGGGCCGGATCGCTTCCAGGGTCTCAGAAATCCTTGTAGATACATTGTACTGATACAGCATCCGTCCCGTATTCAGAAGAATCGGATATTCTTCATCTGTGATTTCAGCAGGAGCTATATATTCAATGGGCATCATCAGTCCCTTGCCCCGTGTGAATTCTCCTGCATGGAGATACTTGCTGCCAGGGCTGTCGATGGTGGGGCAGCCCCACTGCAGGCCATCCTTATCGATCCTGTCGAAGGTGATCCCTGCATAGGAAGGAATAGCCTTGCGGATCTCTTCGAAGACATCCTCTGCCGTCTTATAGTCGAAGCCGCTGTATCCCATCTTCCTTGCGAATGTAAGAAGGATATCAAGGTCTGTCATCACCCCTTCTGGCGGTTTCACAGCAGCACGGACCCGCTGGACCCGTCGCTCTGTATTCGTGAAGGTGCCATCCTTTTCAGCATAAGCGCTTGCAGGGAGCACGACATCAGCCAGCTTTGCTGTCTCTGTCAGGAAGATATTCTGAACTACAAGGAAGTCCAGAGAGGACAGGGCCTTCCGCACATGATTGGCATCCGGATCAGTCAGTACAGGGTCTTCCCCCATGACATACATGCCCCGGACCAGACCTTCTGCAATGCCATCGAACATTTCAGGAATCCGCAGGCCCAGCTTATCATTCAGCTTAACGCCCCAGAAACGCTCAAACTGCTCCACATTGTCCTTGTTGTCGCAGAACTTATAGCCTGGGAAGTAGTTGGGGAGGGCACCCATATCACAGGCCCCCTGAACATTGTTCTGGCCCCGGAGGGGGTTGATGCCGGCATTTTCAATACCGATGTGGCCAGTCAGCATTCCCAGATTCGCCAGGTTCATAACGTTATCTGTTCCGGTTGTATGCTCTGTGATGCCAAGGGTATAGAAAATCCCTGCTTTCTTTGTCGTAGCGTATAGTTTTGCAGCTTTTTTCAGGACATCTCTGCTGATTCCTGTGACTGATTCGGTATATTCCGGTGTATAGCGTGCGACATTTTCCTTGAGGCTTTCAAAACCGATGCAGCGTGCTTTGATATATTCCTCGTCGTGCCATTCGTTTTCAATGATGATATGCATCAGACCATTGATGAGGCAGGCATCTGTCCCGGAGTTCAGAGGCAGATGGTACTTGGCCATGGTTGCCAGTTCCGTTTTCCTTGGATCGATGACAATGGCCCGGGCCC
>CAYMDI010000018.1:0-19848 GCA_964389165.1 uncultured Eubacteriales bacterium
GCTGGTGGTGAGGACATCCGGCTCTTTCTGCAAGGCCATATGGATGATCTTCCGTTCCAGGGGATTCATGGGTTCCAGAGATACAGGCATCCCTGTCTCCCGGACCTGCCGGGCCAGCTTCACAGCCAGATTGGTCAGGGTCCTCTCCCGCTGCTTCCGGAAATCCTCCACATCCAGCAGGATCTTCACATTGGAATCATCCTTCCGGTTGGCCACGATATTGACAAGATACTGCATGGCATAGAGGATCTCCCCTCTCTTGCCGATGAGCTTGCTGGCGTTCCGTCCCCGGATATTGATGATGGTAAAGCCCTGTTCGTTGCGGATGAAATATTCGCACTGATAGCCCATCTTCTCCAGAAGCTCTTTCAGGAAGGCCAGGGCTGTTTCTGTCTTGGCTGCATTCTGTGCAGGAACCTCTTCCTCCCGGTCCTTCCGGCTTTCCCTGGGGGCGCTTTCTTCGGATATTTCCGGAGCTTCAGGGGCTTTTTCTGCTTCTTCCTGTTTTGCTGCAGGTTCTGCAGCAGCTTCCTTGTGGATGGTTTCCTGGATCAGCTCGGCGATGGAGGTTTCCTTCAGGACCACATCCACCCGGGCCTCCCGGCTGCCGATTCCCAGAATCCCTTTGGAAGCTTCAGCCAGGACGGTGATTTCCACCTCATCCCGGGTGACTCCAAGGGCTTCCAGGGCTTTGCTGATGGCTTCTTCTACGCTTTTCCCTCTGAAATTCATGCGATCTACCTGCCCCCCTGTTTTTTGGTTGCAGCGGCCTCTTCAAACTGTCCGCGGAGGATGACCTTCTTGATGAGGATCTGTTCGAAGATCCCCAGGAAGCTATAGGAGAACCAGTAAATCCCCAGGGCCACAGGATAGGTATAGGCGAAGTACCCGATCATCAGGGAGAGGACCGCGGTCATCACCAGCATGGACTGGGGCTGCTGGGTATTCATCATTTTGCTGTTGATATACATGGAGATGATCTGGATCAGGGCTACGATGACAGCCACTTCCAGATGGCCTGTCTCAGCGATGTCGCTGATCCACAGGAAGCCTACCCCAAGGTCCTGGAAATATTCCCGGAGAAGGCCGAAAAGGGCGATGATCACTGGCCAGGACAGCAGAATCGGGACCAGGCTTGTGAGGGGAGAGAACATGGAAAGGTTATGCTCTGCATAAAGCTCCTGGATCTTTCTGGACTGCTTCTCCATATCGTTCTTGTATTTTTCCCGGATCTCCATCATGAGAGGCTGGATCTTCTGGGTCTTCAGCATGGAGCGCTGGCTCACCAGGGTAAGCGGAAACAGCACCAACTTGATGCTGAGGATCAGCAGAAAGATGGCGATGCCGTAGCTTCCCAGATTGTTCTGGTAGAATTCCAGGATGCTGATAAGAATATCTCGAATCATTGTTCCCCCTTGGGTGCTTTCATAAAGACCCGTGCAGTCCGTTCCAGATCTGTCTTAAGATCCTGGAAGGAGGCCTTGCGGATCTCGGGGCCGGCCACGATGACATATTTGCTTGTGCGGAGGCCGGGGAGCAGCTCTCTCCAGATATGGAGGATGCGCCGCTTGTACAGGTTCCGGGTCACCGCATTCCCGGTCTTCCGGGAAAGGGATACCCCCGTGAGCATCTCTCTGCTGCCCTTCAGGGCATAGACGGCAATATAGCGCCCTCTGGCCTTCTGGCCCTTGCGGTAGATGTAGGTGAAGTCCCTGTTCTTCCGGAGGCGGAGTCCCTTCTTCAGCATTGCTTAGGAAACGGACAATACTTTTCTGCCTTTGGCTCTTCTTCTCTTAATGACGTTTCTTCCAGTGGAAGAAGACATTCTGACAAGAAAACCGCTGGTTTTCTTCTGCTTGCTTCTGTTTGGCTGAAATGTTCTTTTCATGGAGTTCCTCCTAAGGATTATTAATGAATGAGCTGCTTCAAGCCCACCCCATAAATATGGTCATAAACCTAATATATGCCTTACAATTATATATAATGGGGGGTAGGATGTCAAGGCAGAAGAGGGCAAAGGCGGTTTTTCTTGCAATTGCATTTTTCCCTGTGGTATAATCAGGGTGTTCATAAAAATCCATAAGGAAGGTTTTTACTCCAATGCGCAAACGAAGCTATCGTTTGGCGCGGAAGAATGGGAAATCAAGGAGAATCCTCCTTGCTGCCATTCTGCTGGGGGCATTGTCATTAGTTGGCGCAATCTCATACAACGGCGCCTCGATGGAAAACCAAGCCTACCAGAAGGCCCAGGAAGAAAAACTGAGACGACTGGAAGAGCGCTTCGCCCAGGCCCAAGGTCTGGAGGAGCAGGAACGAATCACAGATCAGAATGCGATCCAGGAGGCGGAAGCTGCGAAACGGGCAGCGGAAGAAGCCGCAATCCGGAAAGCCGCTGAAGAAGAGGCTGCAAGAGCGGCGGCCCTTCAGGCGATCAAAGCAGCAGAAGCGAATATCACATCGACTAAGACGAAGCAACCGGCCCCTGCACCGGCCCCGGCTAACCCCGCGGCTGGAAGCGGCCTGACCTTCTTAGGCACGCTGAGCAGCACCGCATATACCCATACAGGGAACAATATGGCCAACGGGGAATATCCCTACGAAGGCGCGGTGGCCTGCAATCTGGTGCCTCTGGGCACAAAGCTGTTTATAGAAGGGTATGGCTATGTCGTGGTAAAAGACCGTATCGGCCATAGCAGCCAGCTGGACATCTTCATGGATACCTATGAAGCATGCATTCAGTACGGCCGCAGGAACATCCGCGTCTACATTGTACAATGAAGATGAAAAAGGAATCAGAGGCAATCTGATTCCTTTTTGTTTTCCCGATCCCCGTGTTTCTTTCTGCAGCTTCCGCAATCCCCGGAACAGCTCTTCTTCCTGCCCCGGAAGAGGAGGAAGAGGCCCGATAGGAGCAGGAGCCCTACAAGAAGATAATCCATCTTAACCAAGCCCCAGGAGGCGGCCTCCCTGGTAGATCAGCAGTGCAGCCAGGTAGCCAAGGGCCACAGTATAGGCTGCGGCAAAGAGCATCCAGCCCCAGCTCCTTGTCTCCTGGCGGATGGTGGCCAAGGTGGCGATACAGGGGATGTAGATAGCGCTCATAACCATGAAGGCGGCGCCCTGAAGGGCTGTCCAGCTTTCTGCCAGAATCTGGGAAAGGCTGCCGGCACTGGTTCCGTAAATGGTAGCCAGGGTGGAGACCACCACTTCCTTAGCCACAATCCCCGAGAGGAGGGCTGCTGCTGCCTCATAAGTACCGAAGCCCAGGGGAGCAAGAAGCGGCGCCATTAGGGAGCCCAGGATGCCGATGAGGCTCTCCCGCCCTGCATATTCCACCCCAAGAGGGAGGATGGACAGGGCCCAGATAACGATCACCATCCCCAGAATCACTGTGCTGGCCCGGGCCAGGAACTCCCAGACCCGCTCCCAGGTATGGATCCACATGGCCTTGGCCGTAGGGATGCGGTAGGGAGGGAGCTCCAGGACAAAGGGAGCGGCGGGACTGGAGAAGAGGAACTTCCGGAAGACCTTGGCCATGACCACAGCCAGAAGGATCCCCATGATATATATAAGGAAGAGAGCTGTGCCCTGCTGCTCCGGAAAAAAGGCGGTGATGAAGAGGACATAGATGGGCAGCCTGGCGCTGCAGGAGATCAGGGGAGTCACCATAATGGTGGTCATCCGGTCTCCCCGGCTTTCCAGGGTCCGGGCGGAAAGGACCGCCGGGACGGTGCAGCCGAAGCCGGTAATCAGGGGGATGAAGGCCTTTCCCTGGAGGCCGAAGAATCGCATGAAGCGATCCATGAGATAGGCCGCCCGGGACATGTACCCGATATCCTCCAGAAAGGACAGGAGGAGGAACATGAGAATCAGATTGGGGAGGAAGGTGACAATCGTTCCTACCCCCCCAAGGAGGCCATCTGCCAGGAAGGAGGCGAGGACAGGGTTTGAGACCCCCTCGGCCACCAGGGCAGAAAGCCGGCCTACCCCCGCTTCCAGGACGCCCTTGAAGACATCCCCCAGGAGGAAGGTGGTCTGAAAGAGGAGGAACATCACCCCGAGAAAGATGAAAATCCCCGCTACAGGATGGAGGACCACCTTGTCTACCTGCTCTGCCAGATCCAGTTTGTTCTCAAGGGTCTTGCGGCGTACCAGGATCTTCTTCAGAAGCCCCTGGATGAAACCGTAGCGCCGCTCGATGAAGACCATTTCCAGCTCATCCTTGAAGAGGGACTGGAGATGCCGGGCCTCTTCCAGGATCTGCTCCTGAAGTCCCCAGGCCTTCAGCCGCTCCCGGACTCCTTCGTTCCCTTCCAGAGACTGAATCGCCAGAAGGCGGTGGGTATAGCCAGGGACAGCCACACCCTTCTCCTGGAAAAGCCTTTCCAGGCGCTCCAGGTGGAACTCGATCTCCGTACCATAAGGGACTCTGAAACCTTCTCCCAGGGGCCCCTGGTCCTGGCGTATGGCTTCCGCCAGGGCCTCAATCCCTTCACCCCGATGGCCTGTGACAGGCAGGACGGGAATCCCCCCCAGGAGGCTGGACAGAAGGGTCAGGTCTATCTTCTCATATTTCTTTCCAGCCACATCCATGAGGTTCATAGCCAGAAGGACATGCTGGTTCATTTCCAGAAGCTGGAGGGTGAGATAGAGGTTGCGCTTCAGATTGGAGGCATCCAGGATATCTACCACCAGATCCGGCTTTTCCAGGAGGAAGTCCCTGGCAATGCGCTCGTCATCCGAGTAGGCGGAGAGGCTGTAGATTCCCGGGAGGTCGATGATCTTCAGATCCTCCTGGCCCAGCAGGATCCCCTCCTTCTTTTCTACTGTCACCCCGGACCAGTTCCCCACCTTGGCGCTGGAACCGGTGAGGCTGTTAAAGAGGGTGGTCTTCCCGGCGTTAGGGTTGCCGATCAGGGCGATGATTTTTTCCTTCATCTTATGATTCTCCTCCCTCCAGGATCTCCACTATGACATTATCCGCATCCTTAATCCGCAGGGAAAGATTGAAATCGTTAAGATTGAAATTCAGGGGGTCTCCGAAAGGCGCTGTGCCTATGAGTTCAATGACTTCCCCTTTGATGACTCCGAACTCCATCAGCCGCCGCTTCATTCCCCTGTGCCCCTCAATCTTCATGATCCGGGCTTTCTGGCCCTGTCGCAGCTCGCTGAGGCGCTTTTTTTTCACCAGATAGGTCTCCGCTTCCTTCAGGTTGAAGCTGCCGATCTCCTCCTCCCGGGTCTCCAGGTGCCGGACGATGGCTTTGATGGTCTCTTCGGAAATGATATGCTCGATGGCGCAGGCATCCCGTTCTGCGGTCTCTTCGTCCAGCTCCAGATGGCGGATGAAGAAGGTCTTCAGGAGAAGATGCGTGAAAAGGACCCGCTCTGCTTCAAAGACCCCCAGACGGGTCAGCTGGATGGGGCCGTACTTATCTTCCTGGACAAGGCCGAGAGAGACCAGCTTCTTCACTTCCTGGCTTGTCCTGGACTTGGAAAAATTGAGGCAGGCCGCCACATCGGTAAGACGGGCCTTGCCCTGGGATTTCTCCAGATTATATATGGCCTCCAGGATATCCTGGCTCTTGCTGTTCAGCTTTTCCATAAGGCAGACCTCCCTTGCTTCCTTCAGTGTATCATTACAGAAGGGCTGGTACAAGAATCTGAAGCCAGATGTTTCTTAGCATAAACAAATATTTTCTGAAAAAACCCCTGGAAACTTTCCTTGTCTCCCCCTTTCTGCTATAATTCAAACGTTAGGAAGGTGAGAGGGTTGAGAGCCACAGCGGACTATGTGAATCTGGGAAAAGAGGTACCCTATGAGTGGGCCTTCGACCTTCAGAAGAAGCTTGTGGGCCTCCGGGGCGCCGGTAAGATCCCGGATACCTTCCTGCTGCTGGAGCACAGCAAAGTGATCACAGTAGGGAACAACGGAAAGGAAGCCAACATCCTCCTGCCGGAAGAGGCCTTGCGAAAGCAGGGCTATGATCTGGCACGGATCAACCGGGGCGGGGATGTGACCTATCATGGGCCAGGACAGCTGGTGGGCTATTTCATCTTCGATATCTACAGCCACGGCACAGGAGTCCGGGAATTCTTCCACAAGCTGGAAGAGATCTTCATCCGCCTCCTCAGCCGGGAATACGGCCTCCCCGCTCAGCGGGAAGAGGAGTTTCCCGGTGTCTGGGTGGGGGAGGAGAAGATCACAGCCCTGGGATGCGCCATCAAAAGGGGCATCAGCATGCATGGCTTCGGCTTCAATGTGAATACCCGCCTTGAAGATTTCCAGGCAATCACCCCCTGCGGCATCCAAGGCCGGGGCGTCACTTCCCTGGAAGCCCTTCTGGGAGAGCCCCAGAAGATGGAGGAGGCCCGGGAGAAGCTGCTGGAAGCCATCATGGAGGTATTCGGCATCACCCTCATCCCCAGGGAGAGGGACCAATGGTTAGGAGAGATAGAGCAATGGCACAAAGAAAGCCTGAATGGCTGAAGATAAAATACCAGGATCCACAGCATATCAATAAGGTAGAAAGGCTGCTGAAAAGCCTTTCCCTGCATACAGTCTGTCAGGAGGCTTCCTGCCCCAACCGCATGGAATGCTATGACAAGGGAACAGCCACCTTCATGATACTGGGAAGCATCTGCACCAGGAACTGCCGCTTCTGCGACGTGGAGAAAGGGAGGCCCCTGGCCGTTGACCCCCAGGAGCCTGAAAACCTGGCCAAGGCGGTGAAGGAACTGAACCTCCGCCATGTGGTCATCACCACAGTCACCCGGGATGACCTTCCCGACGGCGGGGCGGAGCAGTTCGTCCAGTGCGTGGCAAAGGTCCGGGAGCACAGCCCCAGAACCAGCATCGAAGTCCTGATTTCAGACCTCCGGGGGAATGAGGAAGCCCTTTCCCGGATTGTGGCCTCAGCCCCTGAAATCATCAACCATAATATAGAGACGGTACCAAGCCTCTACCCCACCGTCCAGCCCATGGCGGATTACCGCCAGTCCCTGAAGGTCCTTTCCGACGTCAAAGCCATGAACCCCAGAATCCTGACAAAATCAGGAATCATGGTGGGCCTGGGAGAGACAGAGGAAGAAGTGATCCGGGTCTTTGCCGACCTCCGGGAGGCAGGCTGTGACCTACTCACCGTAGGCCAGTATCTCCAGCCCTCCAAGGATCATCTGCCCGTGGCGGAGTACATCCATCCCGACCTTTTCAAGGACTATGAGAAGGTTGCTTATGAGATGGGATTCAAGCATGTGGCCTCCGGACCTTTTGTCCGCAGTTCCTATAACGCCGATGTAGCGGCAGGGCTCTTTCAGGGTGAGAACGCCTGATATCCCGATTCTGCACCGGGGAGCTGTCCCCTCCACCAATGATCTTCTCAAGGAGCTTCTCCGGGAAGGCTGGAGGGAGCCTCTGTTCCTGGCAGCAGAAGAGCAGACCGCAGGCAGGGGGCAGTTTGCCCGCTCCTGGCTTTCCCAGCCGGGAAAGGGCCTGTACCTGTCCTACCTCTTCTTCCCGGAACGGGCAGAGGTGGAAAACCTTACCAAAGCAGCAGCTGTCATCCTCGCCCGCTTTCTCAGAAGTTGCGGGGCGGATGTGACCATAAAGATCCCCAATGACCTCATGGCTGGAGGCCGGAAAATCGCCGGCATCCTCACGGAATCCGTATTCCGGGGGGAGGACTGTCTGGGTGTGGTCATGGGCATCGGAGTGAACCTATTTTATGAAAGGAGGGAATTGGAAGAAGCAGGCATCCCCGGCACATCCCTGTGCCTGGAGACGGATCAGCCCTTCTCCTATGAAGAGATCCTGCTGGGCCTTACGGAAGCCCTCAAACAACTGAATACCATTACTGCAGAAGAAATCAGCCTGGAATACCCCGCAGATGCCTGAGGTTCATACCCGCTATTATTCATATTATATCGCATCCGCAAGATATCCCTGTCTCTGTTCTTCTGTTCTAGGAGGAAAGAAATGAAAACCGCCAAACCATTGGTACAAGTGGCCCTGTTTGTGGCCCTGATGGTTGTGGGGGCGTGGATCAATGTTACAGTGATCCCCGACATCCCCTTCACCCTGCAGACTTTTTTCGCCTTGCTGGCGGGACTGGTCCTGGGAAGGAGAGCCGGTGCCCTTTCACAGGTCCTTTATCTTGCCCTGGGTCTCATAGGACTCCCGGTCTTCGCTCAGTTCAGAGGGGGGATCCAGTCTGTCCTTTCGCCCACATTCGGCTTTCTCCTGGGATTTATCTTAGGAGCTTTTTTGTGTGGCTGGATCGCCGCCCGGACCAGATTTCTGGGAGAGCTGAAAAGCGCCCTCCTGGGAGCCCTGGGGGGAATGGCAGCAATCTATCTCTCGGGGATCGCCTACTTCTATATCCTCTCCAATGAGATTCTCCACACCAACCTGTCAATTTTTGCTATAATCATGGTAATGGCCCCCTTCCTCATTCCCGACGCCCTGAAGCTGGGGGCGGCGGCGGTGATCGGGACCATGATCCGCAAAAGACTGAAAGACCATGGGCTCATGGTCGATGAAAAGGAGTAAGACATGAAAATTGAAGATATTATCACCCTGATGGAAAAGCTGGATGCTTCTTCCCTGACCCGGATGGTTCTGAAAGAAGGAGAAAGCGAACTGGAGCTCTCCAAGGAAGCCACCCTGATCCAGGCCCCGGCTGCCATGCAGCCTGTGATGGCTGCCGCCCCGGCCCAGGCTCCTGCGCCGGCTGTCCAGAGCGCTGCACCCATGGGAGACCATGTGGTGGCGGAGGAAAGCAACATCGCCTATATCACCTCCCCCATCGTGGGCACCTTCTACGAAGCGGCAAGCCCGGCCACCCCTGCCTTTGTGAAGCCAGGAGACAAAGTGGCTCCCGGCCAGGTGGTCTGCATCCTGGAAGCCATGAAGCTGATGAACGAAATCGAGTCTGAAATAAGCGGGGAGATCCTGGAAGTCCTGGTGAAGAATGAAGACATGGTAGAGTTCGGACAGAAGCTCTTTAAAGTGAGACTGGGCTGATGTTTAAGAAAATCCTCATCGCAAACAGGGGGGAAATCGCCGTACGCATCATCCGGGCCTGCAGAGAGATGGGCATCAAAACAGTGGCTGTCTACTCCACAGGAGACCAGGATGCCCTGCATAAGGAACTGGCAGATGAGGCCGTCTGCATCGGCAAGGCCCCATCCCGGGACAGTTATCTGAACATCGCCAATATCCTCAATGCCACCATCCTTTCCGGTGCTGAGGCCATTCACCCGGGCTACGGCTTCCTCTCCGAGAACGCCACCTTCGCCCGGATGTGCGAGCAGTGCAACATCACCTTTATCGGCCCCAATTCCGAAATGATCGAAAGCATGGGGAATAAGGCCCGGGCCAAGGAGCTTATGGTCCTGGCTGGCGTCTCTGTATCCCCAGGTTCCGACGGAGTTCTGAACAGCCTGGAAGAGGCGGTAACCCTGGCGAGGGAAATCGGCTATCCCGTGATGATCAAGGCCTCCGGGGGAGGCGGCGGACGGGGGATGCGTATCGCCTATAACGAATCAGAACTCCACAATGCCTACCATCAGGCGAAAAGCGAAGCGGAAATGGCCTTTAAGGATGACCGCATCTATATGGAAAAATATATTCAGGAGCCCCGGCATATCGAGGTCCAGATCCTGGCTGATAAATTCGGGAAGGTGATCCATCTTGGGGAAAGAGACTGCTCCATCCAGCGGAAACACCAGAAGATGGTGGAAGAATCCCCTGCCCTGATTCCCGACGAGACAAGGGCAGCCATCTACCGGGATGCGGTGAAAGCCGCAGAAGCGGTTGGCTACTATAGTGCCGGTACCGTAGAGTTCCTAGTGGACAAATACGGGAAGCATTATTTTATCGAAATGAATACCCGGATTCAGGTGGAGCATCCCGTGACGGAAATGGTCACCGGGGTGGACCTGATTAAAGAACAGATCAAAATCGCCGCAGGGGATGCCATGGAGCTGACCCAGGAGGATATCTGCATCAATGGCCATGCCATCGAGTGCCGGATCAATGCGGAAAAGCCGGAAGAAGGCTTCCGCTCCAGCCCCGGGCATATCCGCAATCTCCACCTGCCTGGCGGCAACGGGGTGCGCATTGACAGCTGCATCTACAGCGACTATCATGTCCCCCCCTATTATGACTCCATGATCTGCAAGCTCATCGTCCACGGCAAGAACAGGGAAGAGGCCATCAGCAAAATGCAGCGGGCTCTGGGAGAGTTCATCGTGGAAGGCATCGACACCAATATTGCCTATCAGTTCCGGATTATGGGAAATCAGGCATACCAGAAGGGCCGGTTCAACACCAGCTTCATTGAAACGGAGATGGAGGATTAGAATGGCGCTTGGAGATTTATTCAAAAAGAACTATAAATACATCGATATTTCACCGAAGAGCGAAGAGGAAAAGAAGGAGTTTGCAGAAAAATACCTGCCTCCCTCCATTCCTGACGACCTCCTTGTCCAATGCCCTTCCTGCAAAGCCAAGCTGATCCGGGAGGAACTGGAGGAGGCCGATCTGGTCTGCTCCCAGTGCGGCCACCATTTCCGCATGGGGGTCCGCAGCCGTCTGGCCCTTACAGCCGATGAAGGAAGCTTCCGGGAAATCAATGGCAGCCTCACCTCCCTGAACGCCCTGGATTATCCGGGCTATGAGAAGAAGCTGGCACAGGCCGGGGAGAAAAGCGGGGAGAAAGAAGCCGTCCTCACCGGAACCTGCACCATTGGCGGACACCCTGCCGTCCTGGCTATCATGGACAGCAACTTCATCATGGGAAGCATGGGGAGCGTGGTAGGGGAGAAAATCACCCGGGCCATCGAGCTGGCCAGGGAGGAGAAACTGCCCCTGATCATCTTCACTGCCTCCGGGGGAGCCCGGATGCAGGAGGGGATCCTCTCCCTGATGCAGATGGCCAAGACCTCTGCTGCTTTGGAGCGTTTCTCCAGAGACGGAGGCCTTTACATCACCGTGATTACCGACCCCACAACCGGAGGGGTCACAGCCAGCTATGCCATGCTGGGGGATATCATCATCGGCGAGGAGGGAGCCCTCATCGGCTTTGCCGGGAAGCGGGTTATCGAGCAGACTATCCGCCAGAAGCTTCCGGATGATTTCCAGACTGTAGAGTTCCTTCAGGAGCACGGCTTCATCGATATCATCGCAAAGCGAGGGGAAATCCGGGATCTCCTGGAACGGATTCTGAGGCTGCATCAGGAGGTGCCCCATGACAATTAAGGAAAAAGAGCGGAAGATCGAAGAGCTCCGCCTGAAGATCCAGGAGCTTCATCTCATGGAAACCAACGAGAAGGTAGACTTCAGCAAACAGATCCAGGAACTGGAAGAGAAGGCCCGGAGCATGGAAGAGGACCTCTCCCGGAACATGACCCCCTGGGACAGGGTCCTTCTGTCCAGAGAGCAGAAACGGCCCACCGCCTTGGAATACATCCAGGAGCTCTTTGAGGATTTCACTGAATTCCACGGAGACCGCCTCTTCGGAGACGATCCGGCTATCGTAGGGGGAATCGCCACCTTTGGGGGGAGGCCTGTGACGGTAATCGGGGAGCAGAAGGGTTCGGATACCAAGGACAACATCTACCGGAACTTCGGGATGCCTTCTCCGGAAGGCTACCGCAAGGCCCTGCGCCTGATGAAGCAGGCAGAGAAATTCCGCAGGCCTGTCATCACCTTCGTAGACACCCCGGGAGCCTTCTGCGGCATCACTGCAGAAGAGAGGGGGCAGGGAGAGGCTATCGCCCGGAACCTGATGGAAATGGCCGGACTGACAGTTCCCATCATTACCATCCTCATCGGTGAAGGGGGCTCTGGAGGAGCTTTGGCCATTGCTGTAGCAGATCGCATGTATATGCTTGAAAACAGCATCTACGGCGTCCTCTCTCCGGAAGGCTTTGCCAGCATCCTCTGGAAAGATGGCTCAAGAGCCCAGGAAGCCTCGGGAATCATGAAGATCACAGCAGGAGATCTCCTGCCTCTGGGAATCATCGATGGGATCATCCAGGAGCCCCCAGGAGGCGCTCACAGAGACTTCCAGGCTGTGGCCGGGGCTATCCGGGAGATTCTGGAACGGGATCTGGCGGACCTGGGGCAGCTTGAGGGGACAGTCCTGACTGATAAGAGATATGAACGCTTCCGCTCCTTCGGGGCGTTTGCGCAGTAGAAGGAAAGGGAAGCTATGTACGCAAAAATCATCGGCACCGGAGCCTATGTTCCGGGAGAGCCGGTTCCCAATCAATATTTTGAAGACATGATGGAGACCAATGATGAGTGGATCCGCAGCAGAACAGGGATCCATACCCGTTATTTCTCCAGGGGAGAGAATACTTCAGACCTGGGGCAGAAGGCGGCAGAAGCGGCCCTGAAGGATGCCGGAATCACGGCCCAGGAGCTGGATCTCATTGTCTTCGCTACCATGACTCCCGATTCCTATATGCCCTCCACAGCCTGTCTGGTACAGGGGAAGATCGGGGCGGTAAAGGCTTTTGCATTTGATGTGAACGCAGCTTGCTCCGGCTTTATGTATGCCATGAGCGTAGCCCGGGAATTCATTGAAGGCGGCCGGGTGAAGAAGGCCCTTGTCCTGGGAGGGGAAGTCATGTCCAAAGCGCTGGACTTTCAGGACCGCTCTACAGCCGTTCTCTTCGGAGACGGAGCCGGAGCGGTGATTCTGGAAGCCTCCCCGGAACCGGGGATCCTCAGCACCTATATCGGGAGCAAGGAGGACGTGAAAGGAAGCCTGGTGCTGAACGCCCTGCCCCTGTCCAATCCCTTTGTGGAAAAGGATCCGGAGTGGAATACCAAGCTCACCATGGAAGGGCGGGAGGTCTTCAAGTTCTCCACCCAGATCATCGGAGAATGTCTGGAAGGGGTTCTGGAAGGCACAGGACATACCCTGGAGGATGTGAAGCTGATCATCCCCCATCAGGCCAACTACAGGCTCATCGATTATGCCATCGGTAAGAACGAAGCCCTGAAGGACAAGTTCTTCCTCAATGTGGACAAGTATGGTAATACCTCCGCAGGCAGCATCGCCATTGCCTTAAATCAGGTACGGCAGGAAAACCTGGCAGGCCCCGGAGATCTGATCATCCTGGTCGGATTCGGCGGGGGCTTCACCTGGGGCTCCTTGTTGATAAAACTATAAGAAAGAAAGAGGAGAAATCATGGAAGAGAGAATTAAAGAGATTTTAGCAGAAGAACTCAGCGTGGATATCAGCGAGATATCCCTGGAAACCAGCCTGAAGGATGATCTGAATGCAGACTCCATCGACATGATGCAGGTTGTTGACGTACTGGAGCAGGAATTCGGCGTAGAAGTGGACACTTCCGACCTGGCCAGCATCCTCACAGTGGGAGATATCGTCAGCTACATCGAGAGCCACAAGTAAGGGAGGGGCGCTCCGCGCCCTTCCTTCTCTTTGGGAGGAAAAACTATGTTGGAACAGAAATTAGAAACCCTGCTGGGGATCCGCTATCCCATCATCCAGGGGGGAATGGCCTGGATTTCAGACGCTTCACTGGCCTCAGCCGTCTCCGAAGCAGGAGGCCTGGGGGTGATTGCCGGAGGCAGCGCACCGGGAGAAGTGATCCGGGAAGAGATCCGCAAGGCCAAAGCCGCCACCAGAAAGCCCTTTGCCGTGAATATCATGCTGCTTTCAGAACATGCAGATAATCTGGCCCGGGTGGTTGTGGAAGAAGGGGTTGAAATCGTCATTACAGGCGCCGGAAGCCCTGAAAAATATCTGGAAGCCTGGCATGCCAAAGGCATCAAGGTCCTTCCTGTGGTCCCCAGCGTTCTGCTGGCCACCCGGATGGAAAAGCTCGGGGTGGATGCGGTCATTGTGGAAGGCATGGAAGCCGGAGGGCATATCGGGGAACTCACTACGATGACCCTGCTTCCCCAGGTTGTGGATGCCGTGAAAATCCCGGTTGTGGCTGCAGGAGGCATTGCAGACGGACGGGGCTTTGCCGCAGCTGCCATGCTGGGAGCCCAGGGGGTCCAGGTAGGAACCCGCTTCCTGGTGGCTCATGAATGCACGGTCCATCAGGCCTACAAGGATCAGGTCCTGAAGGCAAGAGATACAGATACCATCGTTACAGGCAGGCCTACAGGACATCCTGTCCGGGCCCTGAAGAACAAGCTGGCCAGGGAATTCATCCGCCTTGAGAAAAGCAGCGCTTCCGTGGAAGAGCTGGAAGCCTTAGGCACAGGCTCCTTATTCCGGGCTGCCCGGGAAGGGGATGTGGCAACAGGCGCCCTGATGGCCGGACAGGCTGCCGGCATGGTGAAGGAAGAGCAGTCCGCCTGCCAGATTCTGGAATCCATCTATAATGAAGGAATCTCCATTATCCGGAGCTTCTGTGACAGACTGGAGAAGCGCCCATGAAGACAGCGATCCTATTTCCCGGACAGGGCGTCCAGGCCATCGGCATGGCCAAAGACTTTGCAGAAGCCCATACAGAAGCAAGGGACGTCTTCCAGCTTGCTGGAGACGTGCTGAAACGGGACCTCTATCAGCTGGTTATGGAAGGCGATCTTGATGAACTGAATATTACAAGAAATACCCAACCCGCCATTATTACAGCCGAAATGGCCATGCTGAAGGTCTTTTTGAAATATGCCGGCCCCGGTGATGTCACCGCAGGCCTGAGTCTGGGAGAATATTCCGCCCTGATCCATAGCGGCGCACTGGCTCTGGAAGATGCCCTCCCTCTGGTGGAGAAGCGAGGGGAGCTGATGCTCCAGGGTGGTAAGGGAAAGATGGCCGCTATTATCGGCAGCAAACGGGAACGCCTTGTTGAAATCTGCCGGGAGCTTACAGAGGCAGGCTCCTATGTGGTACCAGCCAACTTCAACTCCCTGGAGCAGATCGTCATCTCCGGCAGTGAAGCCGGGGTGGAGAAGGCTATGGCCATCCTGGGAGAAGAAGGGGCAAGAACCGTTCCCCTGAATGTTGCCTCCCCTTTCCATACGAATCTCTTGGAAAGCGCCAGCCAGGGCCTGGGCCAGCTTCTGGAAAAAGTGGAAATCAGAACGCCGCAGATCCCTGTGTACTTCAATGTCACAGCAGACCGGGAAGAAGATCCTGAAGCCATCCGCAGCCTCCTTACCCGTCAGGTGATGTCCCCAGTCCTTTGGGTCGACACCATGCTGAAGCTTTTGGAAGCCGGGGTGGATACCTTTATCGAAATCGGTCCGGGAAAAACCCTCAGCGGCTTCCTGAAACGGATGCCCTATACCTATACCGTACACAACGTGAACAGTCTGGCGACTTTGGAAAAGACGCTGGAGAAACTGGGAGGCAATCATGGCTAAAACAGCATTCATCACAGGAGGGACCCGGGGCATTGGCCTGGCCATTGCCAGACGCTTCGCCCGGGAAGGCTACAACCTGGCCCTGAACTACTATGGAGGGGAGGAAGCTGCCCGCCAGGCTAAGGAAGAGCTGGAAGCCCTGGGCCGCAAGGTCCTCCTTCTGAAGGGAGATGTCTCCCAAGGCAGCCGGGTTGAAGAGATGGTGGAGGAAATCCTCCGGGAAATGGAAAGCATCGATGTCCTGGTGAATAATGCAGGCATTACCCGGGACGGCCTGCTGATCCGCATGAAGGAAGAGGAATTCGATGCAGTCATCAGCACCAATCTGAAGGGCGCCTTCCTGACTATGAAAATGGTAGGGAAGCATATGGCCAGACGCAGAGAAGGGCGGATCATTAACATCAGCTCTGTGGTAGGCCTTACAGGAAACCCCGGACAGGCCAATTATGCTGCCGCCAAGGCTGGCCTCCTGGGCATTACCAAAACAGCCGCCAAGGAACTGGCATCCCGGAACATCCTGGTGAATGCCGTGGCACCTGGCTTTATTGAAACAGACATGACTGCCGTCCTGCCGGAGACCGTCCGGAATGCGGCTGTTGAACATATCCCCCTGGGCCGCTTCGGACAGGGAGAGGAAATCGCCTCTGCCGTATATTTCCTGGGCAGTGAAGAAAACACCTACATCACCGGACAGGTTCTGACCGTTGATGGGGGCATGGTCATCTAGGAGGAAACATGAGAAGAGTGGTAATTACGGGGATGGGCACCATCAACCCCCTGGGTCACAGCGTTCCGGAGTTCTGGGAGAATGTGAAGGCAGGGAAATGCGGCATCGGCCCCATCACCAATTTTGATACAGAAGAATTCAAGACCAAACTGGCTGCAGAGGTCAAGGGCTTCGATCCTGGAGCGTATATCGACCCTAAGGAAGCCAAGCGCATGTCCCGCTTCAGCCAGTTTGCTGTTGCGGCTGCAAAGGAAGCCTATGAACAGGCAGCTCTGGCTGATTCCGGCGCCAATCCGGAACGGATCGGGGTCTTCGTTTCCACAGGGGTGGGAGGGATCTCCGACTGTGAAGTGGAAATCGAAAACCTCCTGACAAAGGGCCCCCGCCGGGTAAACAGCCTGTTCATCCCCATGATGATCGGGAACATGGCAGCAGGGAATGTGGCCATTGCCACAGGAGCCAACGGCCCCTGCCTGGATGTGGTATCCGCCTGCGCTTCCAGCAACAATGCCATCGGGGAAGCCTTTTATGCCATCCAGGCCAACCGTGCTGATGTGATCATTGCCGGAGGGACAGAGTCCTCCATCGGCCGCCTTTCCATCGCCGGCTTTATGAACCTGAGAGCCCTGAGCAACAATCCCGATCCCAACCGGGGCTCCATTCCCTTTGACAAGGAGCGGGAAGGCTTCGTCATGGGAGAGGGAGCCGGGATTCTCATCCTGGAAGAGCTGGAGCATGCAAAAGCCAGGGGAGCCAAGATCCTGGGAGAGGTGGCCGGCTATGGAACCACCTGTGATGCCTTCCATATCACGGCACCCTGTGAGGATGGAGCCCAAGGCGCCAGAGCCATGCGCCTGGCCCTGGAGACAGGCGGCATCAGCCCGGAGGAAGTGAGCTATATCAATGCCCACGGCACAAGCACTCCTCTCAATGATAAGACCGAGACCGTGGCGGTGAAATCCGTCTTCGGGAAACATGCCTATAAGATTCCCATGAGTTCCAGCAAATCCATGTTCGGACATCTTCTTGGGGCAGCGGGAGCTGTGGAAGCCATTGTTTCTCTGAAGGCCATTGCCGACCGCTTCGTCCCTGCTACCATCAATTTCAGGGAAGCGGATCCTGAATGTGATCTGGATATCGTCCCCAACCAGGGCCGGGAAAACCAGGAGCTGCGCTATGTCCTTTCCAACTCCCTGGGGTTTGGCGGCCATAACGCCTCTGTTCTCTTTAAAAAGTGGGAGGATGCCTGATGCAGATGAATAAGGATGAGATCAAAGCCATCATCCCCCATCGGGAACCCTTCTTGCTTGTGGATGAGGTATTGGATTTTGATCCTCTCACCGATAAGATCATTGCCCGGAAGGAAGTCCGGCCTGATGAATACTATTTCCAGGGACACTTCCCCGGGATGCCCATCATGCCTGGGGTCCTGATTGTCGAGGCCCTGGCTCAGACAGGAGCCATTGCTCTCCTCTCCAAGGAAGAGTTCCGAGGAAAAGTTGCCTTCTTTGCAGGAATCAAGAGCTGCCGGTTCCGTGAAAAAGTCTTCCCGGGAGATGAGCTGCGCTTTGAAGTGGAGCTGACCCGGATCAAGGGCCCTATGGGAGAGGGTGTGGGCAAGGCCTATGTGAGAGACAAGCTTGCAGTGAACGT
The DNA here is from genome assembly GCA_964389165.1 of uncultured Eubacteriales bacterium. GTDB lineage: Bacteria > Bacillota > TC1 > TC1 > TC1 > CAYMDI01. Next base: position 17,737 of record CAYMDI010000018.1, read on the forward strand.
TGAAATGACCTTTGCCATCGGCTAAGAAATCCCGCCTTCGGCGGGTTTTTTTATTGTTTTATTCCCATGATGATGGTATTCTGATAAATAACAATTAAAGGAACAGGAGGTGTCAAGATGGGCTTTAACGTCGTAGGAACCAGCCAGGTCCGTTGGGATGCGGAAGCAAAAGCAACAGGCCAGGCTGAATACACGAGAGACATACCGATGCACAATCTTCTCTACGGAAAACTCCTCCGGGCCAAGATTCCCCATGGCCGGGTTTTGAGCTACGATCTGGAAGATGCCTTCAAGGTCCCCGGGGTTGTGAAGATCCTCACCCCGGATGACCTGCCGGAACACCCCTTCTCCACAGCGGGACATCCTCATAAGCTTAATCCCAGGGTGCAGGATAAGAAAGATACCCATATCCTTACCCGCAGGGTGCGCTATTATGGTGACGAGATCGCTGCGGTGATTGCAGAAAGCGAACTGGCAGCGGAAGAAGCTGTCCGCAAGATCAAGGTAGAGTATGAAGAATGGCCCTTCTATCTCACCCCTGAAGAAGCCTTGGCTCCTGATGCCAGGGAGATTCATGATGGGACAGGAAACTTGGTTGGAGATACGCGGAATGAAATCGGAGATGTAGACAAAGCCTTCCGGGAAGCGGCTTATGTCTTCGAAGACGAGTACCATACCCAGATCGTCCAGCATTGCCATATGGAAAACCAGACAGCGATTGCTTACCAGGAGGAAGGGGGACGTTATGTCTGCATCTCCTCTACTCAGATCCCCCATATTGTACGGCATATTCTGGGTGATGTCTTCAATATGCCCATCGGGCGTTTCCGGGTGATCAAGCCCTTTATCGGGGGGGGCTTCGGAAACAAGCAGGATGTGATTATCGAGCCTGTCACCGTCGCCATGTCCATGGCCGTTAAAGGCCGTCCGGTGCTCCTGGAACTGACCCGGGAAGAAGTCTTCTCCACCACCCGGGTACGCCATGCTATCGACTATAAGATGCGTATCGCCATCAGCCCGGAGAAGGAGATCACAGCTATTGACATGGAGGCGATCTCCAACAATGGCGCCTATACCTCCCATGGCCATGCCATCGCTCTGGTGGGAGAGGAATCTGCCCAGCTTCTCTTCAATGTTCCCAACTTCAGAGCCCACTCCCGGACCGTATATACCAACACCGCAACAGCAGGTGCCATGCGGGCCTATGGGACGCCACAGTCCAACTTCGCCCTCAATGCCTTGGTGGCCAAGGCTGCCAAAGAACTGGATATGGATCCCGTGGACCTTCTGTACCAGAATGTTGTCCGCAAGGGCGAGGTTTCCTTTGGGACCAAGGCCAAGCATTACAGCATGGAGTTTACCGGATGCCTGGATAAAGGCAGGGAGACCTTCCTCTGGGATGCCCGGAAGGAAGAGGCCAAAGCATTTAATGCAACCAGCAAGGACCGGAAAAGAGGTCTGGGGGTTGCAGCCATGGCTTATGCCAGCAACACCAAGCCCCATGCCCCGGCTATCGAAAACTCCGGCTGCCGCCTTATCCTTAACCAGGATGGAACTGTGCGCATGATGATCGGGGCCACGGAAATCGGACAGGGTTCGGATACTGTGCTGGCCCAGATGGCAGCGGAAGTTCTGGGACTGGATTATCAGGATATTTATGTGGACAAGATCACGGATACGGATGTTGCTCCCTTTGACCCCGGATCCTTCGCCTCCCGTCAGACCTATGTCTCTGGAATGGCGGTAAAGGCTGCAGCAGAGAAGATGAAGGAGAAGATCCTCTCCGCCCATAAGCTATTCGATCCGGAACACAGGCTCACAGCCACGGACCTCAAGGGGGGGCATATCGTCTCAGCACTGACAGGAGAGCGCCTTGAAGCCCTGAGCGGACTGGCTCTGAAGACCTATTACGATATGAATAAGGGAGAAGCCCTGACAGCAGATGTTTCCATCAGCTGCAAGACGACCTCCTATTCCGGCACGGTGACCTTCGCTTATGTGGAGGTGGATACGGGCACAGGGAAGACAGAGATCCTGGATATCATGAATGTCCACGACTCTGGCACCATCATCAACCCTATTCTGGCTGAGGGACAAGCAGAAGGGGGGATG
>CAYMDI010000019.1:0-19801 GCA_964389165.1 uncultured Eubacteriales bacterium
GGCCGGTGACAGGGGCTCCCGGCTTCCCCATATACTCCATGATGATGAAGGCCGGCTCGTAGGCCGAACCCCTTCCGACAGCCAGAAAGGCTTCCATTCCCTGGGCTGCGATTTCTTCCGTTTCCAGGACGGTGACCTGGAAGCCTGCCTCTGCCCCAAGGTCCCGGGCAGCCTGGGCCAGCCCCTGGGGGTTCATCACAGCCCCGGACTCTGTGGAGAGGGTCCGGGCCAGGGCTGTCATCTCACCCAGGTGCCTGCCTTCTTCCAGGGAAGCAGCAAGGGCCTCCAGCCCTTCTCCCAGGAGGAAGATCTCCTCCGGGGGCTGATTCTTCTTCCCCGTCTTATATTGGTTGAAGGCATAAGCCCCCAGCACCAGGCTTTCCCCCAGGGCCACTCCAGCCTCTTCTCCCTGGAGGGAAGGGGGCAGGAAGAAGGCCGGGGCCTTCTCCTTGAGAGCCATGGCTTTCTTCACGCCGCTCCCAGCGGCCATGCGCAGGTTCTCCAGACGCAGAGGTCCGGCTTCTCCCAGGCCCAGAAAGAGGATGGAGGGGCCTTCCTGAGGAGTGAAGAGATGCTGGCTGCCTGCTTCCGGAAGGAAGGCTTCCTTCTCCATGAGTGGGGTAAGGTAGGAGGACCAGGGGTTCTCCAGGGGGTTTTCTTTGGCTACAGGGCAGAGGATCAGCCCTCCCTGGTATTTTTCAGTGATTTGGAACTTCATGCATGGTCTCCTTTCAGTTTCTTCAGTCCATCGGCCAGACGCAGGAGGCCTTCCTCCAGGGTCTGCCTGGGGCACCCGATATTCATCCGCAGGAAGCCTTTCCCCTCCTGGCCGTAGATGATGCCATCTGTGAGGACCAGGTCCTCCTGGAGGAGGGCTTCCAGGATTTTCTGATGCTCTCCGTAAGCCCGGAGGTCCAGCCAGAGGAGATAGGTGCCTTCCGGGAGGAAGAGGCGCGCTTCCGGGAGGTTCTCCCGGAGGAAGGCTGCTGCATAATCCCGGTTTCCTTCCAGGTAGAGGAGAAGGTCCTCCAGCCAGGCGTCGCAGCGGGTATAGGCGGCTTCCAGGGCCTCAATCCCGAAGAGGTTCCCTTCATGAAGGCCCAGAGCCCGGAGCTTGGTGAAGAAGGGCCGGCGTAAGGAAGCCCCTGGAATGATGGCGATGGAGGTGGCCAGGCCCGGGATGTTGAAGGTCTTGCTGGGGGCCATCATGGTGAGGCTGTGCTCCCTGGCATAGGGGGAGATGGTGGCCAGGGGGATATGGTGGTGGCCGCTGTAGAGGAGATCTCCGTGGATCTCATCGGAGAGGAGGAGGACCTGGTGCATTTCCGCCAGGCGGGCCACTTCTTCCAGCTCCTCCCGGGTGAAGACCCGGCCTGTGGGATTCTGGGGATTGCAGAAAAGAAGGGCCTTGGCTTCCTTCATGGCGGCTTCCAGGCCGGGGAAGTCGATGGTATAGCCTTCCTCCCCCAGGATCAGGGGGTTGGAAATCAGCTTCCTGCCGCTTTTCTCAATGACCCTGTAGAAGGGGGTGTAGACGGGAGGCTGGATGATGATTCCATCCCCAGGGGCTGTCCAGGCTTCCAGGGCCACTCCGATTCCTGACATGACTCCCGGGGTTACAGCCATCCACTCACGGGGGGCTTCCCACTGATGGCGGCGGTGCAGGAAGCCTTCTACAGCCTCATAGAAGGGATCGCTCAGGAGGGTATAGCCCAGAATGGGATGGTCCAGGCGTTCCCGGAGGGCTCTCAGGATGGCCGGAGGGGCGGGGAAGTCCATATCGGCAATAGTAAAGACAAGGGCTTCCTTGTTCCCTTCTGTATCCCACTTTTCAGATTTGGTGTTCCAGCGGCTGGTGACAGGATCGAAATTATGCATAGGGGGTACCTGCTTTCTTCAGAAATTCTCTCCCATTATACCATAAAGGAAGGCAGGAGGAAGGGCTTCAGGGGGTAGCGGGGGAAGAGGGGATGGGATATAATGGGGGGGAGGTGAAGCAATATGTTCTATCGGTTTGCCTGGTATCTCTGCCGGGCCTTTTTCTTTCTCACAGGGGGGATCTCCTTTGAGGGTCAGGAGAACATCCCCGGGGAGGGCTCTTTCCTGGCTGCCGGAAACCACCGGGCCGGCATTGATCCCTTCCTCATCGCTTTGGGGATGAGGCGCCCTATGGCCTTTCTGGCCAAGGACAGCCTCTTCCGGATCCCCATCGTCCGGACCATGCTCCGCTGGGTGAACGCCACCCCTATCAACAGGGAGGGGAGCCCCAAGGAGGTCATGGACCGTACGGTAGCCCTTCTCAAGGAGGGGCGCCTGCCCACTACCATCTTTCCTGAGGGAACCCGGAATCTCACCACGGAGCCACTGATTCCCTTTAAGAGCGGAGCGGCTCTCCTGGCCATTGAGGCCGGGGTGCCGATTGTTCCCGTGGGGATCTTCGGGAGCCGGCGCTTCCTGGGGCATAAGCGGGTGGTTTACGGCAAGGCTATCCTGCCTCCTGCCGAGAACGGCAAGAAGAGCCGGGATGCCCTGACGGCAGAGCTCCGGACCGGGCTTCTGAGCCTTCTGGAGGGTTAGGGATGCTATATATTCTGGTGAAGTACTTCTGGCTGGCGGTGATTTCCTTCCGCCAGCCTATCCGTCTCTTTGGCCGGGAGAACATCCCCCGGAAGGGAGCCTTCCTTTTCGTGGCCAATCACTTAAGCAGCAATGACCCCTTCCTTCTGGCGGCAGGGACCAGGCGGCATCTGGCCTTCATGGGGAAGGCCAGCCTCTTCCGGCACCCTGTAGCGGGATTCATCATGAGGGGGCTCAATGCCTTCCCTGTGGACCGGGATGCAGATCCCCGGGCAGTGCTGGAGAAGACCGTGGAAATCCTCCGGGGGGGCCGGCCTACGACCATGTTTCCCGAAGGAAGCCGGAATAAGGTTGATACCTCCCTTCGGGAGTTCAAGAAGGGAGCGGCCCTGGTGGCGGTAAAGGCCGGGGTTCCGGTCCTTCCTGCAGCGATCCTGGGGACCCGGAACAAGGAGGAGCCCATTACTGTCCTTTACGGCAAGCCCATCTTCCCGCCGGAAAATACCCGGGAGGGGATCCGGGGGTTCAATGAGGAGATGCATCAGGCGGTCCAGTCCTGTCTGGAAGAGCTCCGCCCCCTCCATGCCAGGCGTCTGGAGGCGAGGAAAGGCCGGAAGAAGGCTTGAATAAAGAACAGAGGAAAAAGAAAAGGGAGGGGATCACCCCTCCCTTTTCATATGGACCAGCCTCCGTCGATGGTGATGGAGGCGCCGTTCAGATAGCTGCCTTCCCGGATGAGATAGAGGAGGAGGCGGGCGGCCTCCCTGGGATCCCCCATGCGCTTCAGGGGGATCTCCTCCACAAAACCCTCCAGCTCCAGGCCCTGATTCATCTCTGTGTCAAAGAGCCCCGGGGCCAGGGTGAGGCTCCGGACTCCGGAGGGGCCCAGCTCCCGGGCCAGGCTTATGCTCATGGCCTCCAGGGCGGCCTTGCTCATGGCGTAGGGCACCTCGCAGCTGGCTCCCTTCTTCCCCCAGATGGAGGTGATGCTGATAATCAGGCCCTTCCCTCGGATCAGGTGGGGGATGGCCTGGCGGGTCAGGTCCAGGGTGCCCATGAGATTGGTTTCCAGAATCTCCCGAACCTCCCTGGGATCCATATCGGCCAGGAAGCCATAACCCTCCCGGCCTGCATTGTTCACCAGGACATCCAGACCTCCCAGGAAGGAGAGGGACTCCTGGAGGAGGTGTTCATTGTCATCCGGGACCTTGAGATCTCCCTGGATTCCCAGAGCCTGTCCCGGAAAGGCTTCCATAAGCTCCCGGGCCAGGTCTTCCCGCTGCCTGTAGCTGAAAGCCACCTGGTGTCCTGCTTCCAGGCAGGCTTCAGCCATGGCCCTTCCCAGGCCTCTTGTCCCTCCGGTGAGGAGGATCTTCTTCCCTGTCATCGTCCGTAGCTTTCCCGGAAGGCCTGGAAGCCTTCCTCCAGCTGGGCTCTGGTCCGGGCCAGGGAAGACCGGGCCTGGCTTTCCTCCCCGCTGGTCTGGAAGAGTCCCTGCCAGCTCCTGCTCTCATCCAGGGGGATGATCTGGAAGGCCCGGCGGCCCTCCAGGGTGGTCTTGTTCACCCAGGTGGGAAGATAGGAGATGGATTCCAGACTGACCTTCCCTGCGGGATCCCGGAGGAGGGTGAGGGTATAGAGGAGGCCATCCTCTGTATGGCCGCTGGGATGGCTGCCATAGGCGGCCCGCTGGTCGGAGACGGCATTGCCCATGGAGTAGAGGCAGACCATCTGGTGGCCGTCGGGGGCCGTGACCACCTCAAGGGGCTGGATGACATGGGGGTGCCCCCCGATGAGGGCATCCACCCCCATGGCGGCCAGGCGGGCGGCAATCTGCTTCTGCCACTCATTGGCCTGGAGCTTGTATTCTGCCCCCCAGTGGAGGTAGGCAATGATGAATTCCGCCCCGGCCTCTTTCATGGCCCTGATCTCCCCTTCCTGGAGGGCGTAATAGGCTTCCAGCTGATCATAGCTGAAGACATTGGAGAGGGGGGTCTGTTCCTGGGAGATGGGCAGGCCGTTTACAGCACGGCGCCCATCGCTCCGCCATTCCCCATAGGTCCAGGAAGAGATGCCCACCTTAATCCCCTTCAGGTCTGCCAGCTGCCAGCTGGGCTCATCAGCGGAAAGGCGGGTGCCCAGGGTGAGGAGGCCGGCGTTCCGGAGGGTCTCCAGGGTCCGGCTGATGCCCTGGCTGCCCCCGTCGTTCAAGTGGTTGTTGGCTGTGAGGCTTAGATCGAAGCCTGCAGCCCTGGTGGCAGCGGCCAGGCTGGCGGGGGAGCGGAACATGGGATAGCCCGTATAGGGTGCGGCGGCCCCCACGGTGCCCTCGTAGTTGATCACAGCCAGATCCAGGTTCTGGATATATGGGGTGAGATGTTGGAAGATGGGGCTGAAGTCATAGCTGCCATCAGGGCGGGCCGCGGCTTTCAGGAGGGTCTCATGGATCAGCAGGTCCCCCATGCTGCCGATGGTGGCCCGGATGGGCTCTGCTTCCTGCCGCTCCGGGAGGCCGGGATAATCGGCATAAGAGGACAGGCGCCCTCCGGCCTGGGAGAGCACCAGGAAAGCCGCCAGCACCAGGGCGGCCCCTGTCATCAGGAGGATTCTCAGTCTGGGTTTCATGGGGTCTCCTTTCTGCATCCTTTCCTCCATTATAGCGGGGATGGCGCTCCTGTGGTATGATAATATAAGATAATCTGCAAATTTAGGAGGTCTGACATGGGCAAGAGGTTCCTCTGGGGCTTGGGGGCTATACTGGCAATCGGGGCGGTAGGCCTGGGGCTTTTCTTCTTCCAGGGAGGGCGCCTGGAGAAAAGCGATCTGGGGCAGGATGGGGGCTTCCAGATCGCCATGGTCTTTTCCGGGTCTAAAGGGGACAGCGCCCTCTGGCTGGCGGCAGAAGAAGCGGCCGAGGGGCTGAAGGGGGATCTGGAAGCGTTCCTTTCCCTCCGGGAGAAGGTGGGGGCTCAGGGCCTTCTGGAAAATTCCAGGGCTCTGGCTAAGAGGGGCGTGGAGCTGATCCTTCTGGATGGGGCTGTGGAGGCTGATGGCATCCAGGCTCTGGCCAAGGAGTACCCTGAGACCTCCTTCCTCCTTCTCGGCGCCAGCCTGGAGAACGGTTCCAATCTGGCTTCTGTTTATGGGGATGTCCGGGGAGCCGGGTATCTCCTGGGGGTGCTGGCAGCCTACCAGACCCGGAATGATGTGGTGGGGGCTGTGGCGGCCGGAGAGGATCTCCAGTCCAAGGGGATGCTTCTGGGCTTCCAGTATGGGGTGGCTTCTGTGGATCCCAATGTCCAGTTCCATGGGGATTTCGCCTCCCGTCTGGGGGAGGATGGGGCGGTTGGGAATCTGGCTGTTTCCTTTATCAGCTATGGGGCGGATATTATCCTTTCCGCCTGCGGCCAGGAGGACAGGGAGGTCTTTGATGTCCTGGAGAATTCCGGGGTCTATGGCCTGGCCTCAGATCCTGCTTTCTTCGCTTCTCATCCCGGGACGGCCCTGGCGGCGGTTCACGGGGATTACCTCACGGTTATCGCAGACCAGGTCCGGGCTGCGGCTGCAGGTTCCTTTGAAGGGAAGGCTGTGGCGGTGCCCATGGCCCTGGAGTTCAATGAGGCCCTGAAGGCCCGGATTTCTGCCAGAACTCTGGAAAGAGTCCTGGGGGTGGAGGAGCAGATCCGCAAGGGTGAGCTGGATATGGAGGTGGCTGTGCCATGGCAGTAGGAAGTGGTGAAATTCTCAATCTCTCCCGGATCCAGTGGAAGGGGGGGCATTATCTGGAGGCGCTCCGGGAGCTGGGGGAGGCTTTCCTTGAAGTGCCCGGGGTTCTGGGTGTGTCCTTTTCCTTCTATCGGAAGGGGGTCCTGCACAGGGCTGCAGGCTGGGGGGAGGAAGGGGCTCTCCCTGTCCTCCAGGTGCCTCTCTTCCGGAAGGATGGGGAGGAGGCTGGGTATTTCCAGCTCTTCGCTTCAGAACCCCTCCTCTCCCAGGTGGAGGAGGCCTTCCAGGCAGCCGGGGAGGAGATCTCCAGGGAGCTTTTCCTGGAGGAGTGGGAGTATGACTTCTCCTTTGTCCAGAACCGGGCCTGCGCCTATTTCCCCTGCCATCCTCTGGAGGAGGGGGAGCTGGAGTCTTTCAACTGCCTTTTCTGTTATTGTCCCCTCTACCTGATCCCCGAGTGCGGGGGGGATTACAGCATCCTGCCTAATGGGGTGAAGGACTGTTCCGCCTGCCTGGTGCCTCACCGCCGGGAGAATTATATGCTGATCAATGACATTCTCAGCCGGCAGGTTTGACATGGGGCTGATGTTGTGCTATCATTGTATGTGCATCGCGGGGTGGAGCAGTGGTAGCTCGTCGGGCTCATAACCCGAAGGTCGGGGGTTCAAATCCCCCCTCCGCAACCAAAGCACAGGCTGTGTCTCAGGGAATTCCCTGGGACACAGTTTTTTTTTGTGGGGAAAAGGGAGATAGTGTCCAATCCACCACCCTCTTCCTCCTTGCCTCTCTCTCGCAAATATATTATGATGGAAACCAGATAATATATTTTGCAGCAAAAGCCTGGAAATCCAGGCAGAGCCAGGGACAGGAGGTTTTCCCCTATGATGAGAACTTCAAAAGCGAAAAAATATCTTTCCCTCTTTCTAGTTGCTGCCGCCCTTGTCTTCCTGGCCTGGCTGGCCGTCTCCCCTAACCTCCGCTCCCGGGACAATGAAATCGCCTCTATGCCGGAGATCGGGGTGCATTTCATCGATGTGGGCCAGGGGGATGCCACCCTCCTGGATCTGGGAGAGGAGCATGTCCTTATAGACGGGGGGCGGGGAAGCCAGGCCAGAGACTATCTGCTGGGAAAGGGGATTGGCAAACTGGATCTCCTGGTGGCCACCCATCCTGATGCAGACCATATCGGGGGGCTGGATGAGGTTCTGGGCTCCCTGAAGGTGGAGGAGGTCTGGGATTCCGGAACGGTCAACGATACCCTGGCTTACCAAGCCTACGTGGCCGGGGTGGCAGGAGAGGGGCTTTCTATGACCCTGGTGGGGAGAGGGACGGTCCAGACCTTTGCCAACGGGGCCAGGCTGGAGGTCCTGAGCCCCACAACCATCAGCAACAGCGATCTGAACAACAGCTCCATTGTCCTGCGCCTGACCTATGGGGACTTCTCCTATCTCTTCATGGGGGATGCGGAGGTGGAGGTGGAGTCTGCTCTCCTGATGAACGGGACCGTCCTGGACAGCGATGTCCTGAAGGTGGGGCACCATGGGAGCCCTTCCTCCACCTCTCAGGCCTTTGCGGCTGCCGTATCCCCAGGGGCTGCGGTGATCAGTGTGGGGCCTAACAGCTACGGACACCCCAGCCAGACCATTCTGGACCGCCTCCAGAACCTGGGGGCGGTGATTTACCGTACGGATCTCACTGGAACCATTGTCCTCTCTACAGATGGAGGGGACTGGAACCCAGGGGCGGAGGACCGCTCCGGGGTCTATGTGATCCGCTCCAAGAACAGCGGCCTGGTGATGGATGTATATAACGGGGGGCGGGATAACGGAACGAATATCATCCAGTGGCCTTATCCCGGGGGGCTGAATCAGCTCTGGCGCTTCCAGGCTACGGGGGATGGCTACTATACCATCACCTCGGTCCTGAATCCCCAGTATTCCATCGATGTCCACGGGGGCGGCTCAGCCATGGGAAACCGGGTGATCCAGTACACCTCCCGGCCCTGGCAGATCAATCAGAAGTGGCGGCTTCTGGAGAATCCCGATGGTTCCGTGTCCTTCCGCTCCCAGCTGGCAGAGGCCTCTGGGACAGGCTACCTTCTGGATGTCTATGGAGGAGGGAAGGCTGCCGGGGTGAATGTGATCCAGTGGCTTGGCCATTCCGGGGATAATCAGCGCTGGTATCTGGAGGCCCGGTAGGGTCTCTTTTTCTGAAAAAGAAGAAAAAAGGAGGTGGAAGATGCTAGGAGCGATCATCGGGGATCTGGTAGGTTCCCGCTTCGAATGGGACAATATCAAGGTGAAGGAATTCGACTTCCTCCCCAAAAGCTGCTTCATCACTGATGACAGCATCATGACCCTGGCGGTGGCCCGGTCCATCCTGGAAAGCGCCGGGGATCTGGAAGCTTTGGGGAAGGCAGCTGTGCGGAACATGCAGGACCTGGGCCGGCGCTACCCAGAGGCCAGCTACGGCAGGAATTTCGCCTTCTGGCTCCGGCAGGGGGATCCCCAGCCCTATATGAGCTATGGGAATGGGGCCGCCATGCGGGTCAGCCCCTGCGGCTTTGCCGCAGAGACCCTGGAGGAAGCCCTTTTCCTCTCCAGAAAGGTCACGGAGGTGACCCACAACCACCCCGAGGGCCTCAAAGGGGCGGAAGCCACCACCGCCGTCATCTTCCTGGCCCGGAAAGGCCTGAAGCTCCTTCAGATCCGGGATTTCGTGGACAAAGCCTACTACCCTATGGACTTCACCCTGGAGGTGATCCGTCCAGACTATGATTTCGATGAAAGCTGCCAGGGCACCGTGCCCCAGGCCATCATGTGCCTTTTGGAATCGGTGAGCTTCGAGGATGCCATCCGCAATGCCATCTCCCTGGGGGGGGACAGTGATACCCTGGGGGCTATTACAGGCGCCATGGCCCAGGCCTATTACGGCATCCCCAAGGCCATTCAGAAGAAGGCCCTTGCCTTCCTGGAACCGGAGCTCCGGGAGATTTACGAGGCCTTTGCCGCAGCCTATCCGGAAGCTGGGAAGTAGGGGCGGGGACAGAGAGAAGAGAAGAGAACAGCCAAGGGAAGAGGCAGGCTCCAGGGCCTGCCTCTTCTTTCCGTGTCTTCAGGGCTTCCGCTCCAGAGCCTGGAGGCGCCGGAGCAGGGCCTCCAGGGAAAGCTGGTTGGCGAAGAGCTGGCGGTAGGTGACGCTCTTCTGCCGGCCCAGCCCCCGGAGCCTCTCTAATTCCTCCTTCAGTTCCTCCAGCTCCAGAAGGAGCCCCTCATGGAAATCCTCATAGCGCCCTAGGGCCTCCAGCAGCCCTTCGGCGTCTCCCAAAGCCTCATAGCCCCCCTGGGCCTTCCTGGCCGTCCAGCGTTTCATCAGCCCACCTCCTTTTCTCCAGTATACAGCCAAGGGTCGGGTGAAAAAAGCCCCTAAAATTAGCCATATTCCAGGGAATATAGTATAATGAATAAGATTAAAAAAAGAAGGGGGACCGGAATGGAAAATCAGAAGGGACTGGCCGGAAAGGCTGCCATCCTGCCTTATCTCTACCTGGCCCTCCCCTTTCTCATCTGGGTCCTGGGCTGGGTCCGCCTGGAGCTGGCCCTCCCTGCCACGGTCCTGGTCTGTCTTGCTCTCTGGAAGATCTGGCAGGATCCCCCGGCAGTCTGGCTCCCGGAATGGAACAGGGGCACCCTGGTGCGCATGGCTTTTGCTGCCGGGATCATCCTCCTCTGGCTGTACTTCTCCGGCATTGGGGAATTCACCTTCCAGAATCCGGACCATGCTTACCGCAATGCCATCTTCCGCCTTCTGGCGGAGAACCCCTGGCCTGTGATCAGCTGGAATCCTACAGCCACTCTTCCTGAACCCGCAGCTTTCACCTACTATATCGCCTTCTGGCTCCCGGGGGCCCTGGTGGCCAAGGTCCTGGGAATCGGAGCGGGAAATGGGGTGAATTTCCTCTGGGCCTTCCTGGGACTCTTCCTGACCTTTATGCTGATCAGCGCCTGGCGCCGGAAGCTTTCCCTCTGGCCTCTCCTCCTTCTCCTCTTCTTCAGTGGGGGGGATCTCCTGGGGCTCCTCCTGAAGGGCGGGATCTGGGAGAATATCGCCATGCATCTGGAATGGTGGGGCTGGCCCTATCAGTACTCCAGCTTCACCACCCAGCTTTTCTGGGTTTTCAACCAGGCCATTCCCGTCTGGGTGGGGACCCTCCTGGTCCTCCTCCAGAAGAATGCCAGGCACCTCCTCCTCATCCCGGCCCTGGTGATGCTCTCCAGCACCCTGCCTTTCCTGGGCCTCCTGCCCTTTGCCGCCTGTATGGCCTGGCCAGCCTTGAAGGAAGGGCGCTTCAGAGAGATCTTTAGCCTGGAAAACCTGGGAGCGGGAATGGCTGTGGCCCTCCTGTCCTACTTCTACTTAAGGGATAACAATGCCGCCCAGCTTTTCACCACCACCAACAGGGAGTTTACGGATCTCTGGACCTTTGCAGCCAGCCTATCCCTCTTCCTCCTTCTGGAGGCAGGCCTCTTCCTCCTCCTGAACCTTTGGGAACAGCGGAAGAACCCCCTGTTCTGGCTAACAGGGACCCTCCTGATCCTCATCCCCCTTTTCAAACTGGGGAGTTACGGGGATTTCGCCATGCGGGTCTCCATCCCCGCCCTTCTGGTCCTCTTCCTCCTTACCCAGGATACCCTTGGGAAGGCTTGGAAAAAAAAGGATAAAAAAGTCCTGGTGGGGCTCTTCCTCCTCCTGGCTGTGGGGATTCCCACCCCCCTGGCGGAAATCAGCCGCAGCCTGGCCGGAACCTGGAAGGCCTGGCGGGGCCATGAGGCCCAGGCCCTGGAGCCTGTGGATCTGATGAACACCCCTGGGGATAATTTCTGGGGAGATCTGGAGGGGAACCTCTTCTTCACCTGGCTGGCCCGGGATGCGGAACCTCCGGGAAGCGGGGGCTGAAACCCGGGACTCCTGGGGGGGCCTCCGGAAAGCTACGGGACACCCGATGATGCGCAATGATGGAAAGATGCTTTATCCATCATCCGATAACCAGACAAGAAAAACAATTAATAGATGATACAGAAATAACAGACAAAGGAGAAGAACTATGAAAGTCGTACTGCTGGCGGGAGGCTTCGGCACCCGGATTTCTGAAGAAAGCCACCTGATTCCCAAACCCATGATCCCCATCGGAGGCAAGCCCATCCTCTGGCACATCATGAAGCACTATTCAGGTTATGGCTTCAATGAGTTCGTCATCTGCTGCGGGTATAAGGCTGAGGTTATCAAAGAATACTTCGCCAACTATTACCTCCATACAAGCGATGTGACCTTCGATTTTACAGAAGACAACAAGATGATCCTCCACAATAACTTCTCTGAGCCCTGGAAGGTGACCCTGGTGGACACAGGGCTTCACACCATGACCGGAGGCCGGGTGAAGCGGATCCGGGAGTATGTGGGTGATGAGGACTTCATGCTCACCTATGGGGATGGGGTTGCAGATATCGATGTGAAGGCGCTGGCCGACTACCACGCCTCCCATGGGAAGATGGCCACCATGACCGCTGTCAATGTGGGGCAGCGCTTCGGGGTCCTGGAAATCGACGGGGAAGGGACGATCCATTCCTTCCGGGAGAAGCAGCATGATGATGGCAGCGTCATCAATGGGGGCTTTATGGTCCTTTCTCCCAAAATCTTCGATTTCATCGAGGGCGACCAGACGGTCTTTGAAAAAGAGCCCCTGGAGGCGGTAGCCGCCCTGGGCCAGCTCAAGGCCTATCATCATGATGGCTTCTGGCAATGCATGGATACCCAGCGGGACAAGCAGAATCTGGAGGCTCTCTGGGAAAGCGGCAAAGCCCCCTGGAAGAACTGGTAAGGAAAGAGGAACGCGTGATGATGAAAGATATGGCAGGCTTCTACAGGGGCAAGCGGGTCTTCCTCACAGGGCATACTGGCTTTAAAGGCAGCTGGATGTCCCGGATGCTCCTCCTGTTCGGAGCAGAGGTCACGGGGTATGCCCTGGAGGCCCCCACAGAACCCAACCTCTTCGCCCTGGCCGGGGTGGAGGGGAAGATGACTTCGGTGATCGGGGATATCCGGGACAGGGAAGCCCTCCTGAAGGCCTTCCGGGAAGCCCGTCCGGAGATTGTGATTCATATGGCCGCCCAGCCTCTTGTAAGGGATTCCTACGAGGACCCTGCCTATACCTATGAGACCAATGTCATGGGAACAGTGAATATTCTGGAGGCCCTCCGCACCCTGCCCGGGGTCCGCTCTTTCCTCAATGTCACTACAGATAAAGTGTATAAGAACAATGAATGGGAGTGGGGCTACAGGGAGAACGAGCCTCTGGATGGCTACGACCCCTATTCGAATTCCAAGTCCTGCGCCGAGCTGGTGACCCACAGCTATAAGAGCAGCTTCTTCGGAGACGGGAAGCTGGGGATCTCCACAGCCCGGGCCGGGAATGTCATCGGCGGGGGGGACTTTGCCGCCAACCGCATCATCCCGGACTGCATCCGGGCTGCCAGCGCCCAGGAGGCCATCATCGTCCGCAATCCCCATTCCACAAGACCCTATCAGCATGTCCTGGAACCCCTCTATGCGTACCTGATGATTGCCAGAGAGCAGTATCTGGACTCCGCCAGAGGGGACTGGTTCAATGTAGGACCGGATGATCAGGACTGCATCACCACAGGAACCCTCACGGACCTTTTCTGCAAGGCCTGGGGGGAAGGGCAGACCTGGGAGAACCGCTTTATGGGCGGGCCTCATGAGGCAAATTTCCTGAAGCTGGACTGCTCCCGTCTGAAGACCGCCTTCGGCTGGAGCCCGGCCTGGAATGTGGAAGAAGCCATCCGGCGCACGGTGGAATGGACCCGGACCTGGCTCCAGGGAGAGGATGTCCCTGGGATCATGGATAGGCAGATCAGCGATTTTATGGAGATCATGGAAGGAAGGAGCAGTTAAGGATGTTTGAGCAGATGCGGGAAGAAGAGGCCAAGAAGCAGATTCTGGAGATGGTGGAGGCCTACCATAATGCCTACCATAACCAGCCCAGGGAGTTTGAGGCAGGTCAGCGGATCCCTTATGCCTCCCGGGTCTATGACAGCCGGGAGATGGTGAACCTGGTGGACAGCGCCCTGGAGTTCTGGCTCACCTCCGGACGCTATACAGACGCCTTTGAGAAAGGCCTGGGCGAGTACCTGGGAGTGAAGCACGTGGCCCTGGTGAACTCCGGCTCCTCTGCCAACCTTCTGGCCTTTATGACCCTCACCTCCCCTCTTCTGGGGGAGCGGCGGATCCGTCCCGGGGATGAAGTGATTACTGTGGCTGCAGGCTTTCCCACCACCATCACCCCGGCCATCCAGTATGGGGCAGTCCCTGTTTTCGTGGACGTCACCATTCCCCAATACAACATCGATGCCAGCCGTCTGGAGGAGGCCCTCTCCCCCCGGACGAAGGCCGTGATGATCGCCCATACTCTGGGGAATCCCTTCGACATCCAGACCATCCAGGCCTTCTGCAAGAAGCATGGCCTCTGGCTGGTGGAGGATAACTGCGATGCCCTGGGCTCCCGCTATACCCTGGAGGGGGAGACCCGCTTTACGGGGACTTTCGGGAATCTGGGGACTTCCAGCTTTTATCCGCCTCATCACATGACCATGGGTGAAGGGGGCGCTGTCTATACAAATGACCCCGTCCTGGCCCGGGTGATGCGTTCCATGCGGGACTGGGGCCGGGACTGCGTCTGCCCCTCCGGAGTGGATAATGTCTGCGGCAAACGCTTCAGCCGCCAGGATGGGGAGCTTCCTTATGGCTATGACCATAAGTATGTCTACTCTCATTTCGGCTACAACCTGAAGGCCACGGACATGCAGGCTGCCGTAGGGGTAGCTCAGCTGGAGAAATTCCCCGGTTTTGTTGAGAGGAGGAAGGAGAACTTCCGCCTGCTCCGATCCCTGCTGGAGGAGGGACAGGACCGCCTCATCCTCCCGGAGGCCCAGAAGGATGCGGATCCCAGCTGGTTCGGTTTCCTCATCACCTGCCGGGAAGGAGTGGACCGGAACAAGGTGGTAGCCAGTGTAGAGTCAAAGGGCATCCAGACCCGGATGCTCTTTGCCGGAAACCTTATCAAGCATCCCTGCTTTAATGAGATGCGGGAAGTCGGGACAGGCTACCGGGTGGTCGGGGAGCTCACCAATACAGACAGGATCATGACGGATTCCTTCTGGGTCGGGGTCTATCCCGGGATGACGGAGGCCATGATCCGCCATATGGCTGCAAGCATCCTTGAGGCTGCCCGCTGATGGACTTCCTCCGGAAGCTGGCCGCCCGTTACAGCCAGTTCATGAAGTTCGGCCTGGTGGGGGTCTCCAATACCCTGATCTCTTATGCAACCTACACCATCCTGGTTCTCCTGGGCCTCCATTTCCTTCTGGCCAACCTGATCGGCTTTGTGGTCAGCGTCCTGAACTCCTATTACTGGAACAACAAGTACGTCTTCCGGAAGGAGGACCGGGCTCATGGGAAGGCGCTGATGAAGACTTTCATGGCGTATGGAACCACCCTCCTCCTCTCCACCCTCCTCCTCCAGCTTTTGGTTGAGGGTCTTGGGGTGCCGGAGCTCCTGGCTCCATTGCCTGTGCTTCTCATCACCATCCCCCTGAATTACCTCATGAACAAATTCTGGGCATTCCGCTAGGAAGGAGAGGCTTATGGAACGTGTGATCATAACCGGACCTACAGGGACTGTAGGAACGGCCCTGGCCGGGCTCCTGACGGAAAGGGGGATGGAAGTGGTGGCAGTCTGCCGCCCGGGTTCCCCGAATATAGGCAACCTCACGCCCCATCCCCTGCTGCGGATTGTGGAGCTGGATATCCGGGAGCTCGGGAAGCTGCCGGAGCTTCTGGAAGGTCCCTATCAGTCCTTTTATCATCTGGCCTGGGAGGGGACCTTCGGAGAGGGGCGGAACCAGCCGGAAATCCAGCTGGATAATGTCCGCCATACCCTGGATGCGGTGAAGGCTGCCTCTGAACTGGGCTGCCAGGTCTTTGTGGGAGCTGGTTCCCAGGCGGAGTTCGGCCATTATGAGGCCCCTGCCGGAGAGGGGACCCTGCCCCATCCTTACACCCTTTACGGTGCTGCCAAGGTGGCTGCCGGGGAGATGAGCCGGGTCTATGCCCAGAGCCTGGGTCTGCGCCACATCTGGGTGCGGATCTTCAGCATCTTTGGCAGGGGGGATGACCCCGGGACACTGATCTCCTATCTCATCCAGGCCTTCCGGGAGGGGAGCAGGCCTTCCCTCACTCCCGGAGAGCAGCCCTGGGATTATCTCTACAGCAAAGATGCGGCACGGGCCCTGAAGTCTGTGGCAGAAAAGGGCCGGGACGGTGCGGCCTACAGCCTGGGAAGCGGGGTGATCCGGCCCCTCCGCACCTATGTGGAGGAGATTCGGGATCTGGTCAGTCCGGAAGGGGAGATCGGCTTCGGAGAGAGGCCCTATGCCCCAGGTCAGATCATGTTTCTGGGGGCGGATCTGGAGGCTCTTAATAGAGATACCGGCTTCCGGCCAGCCTACACCTTTCGGGAGGGTCTGGAAGATATGCTGAAAAGGGGGATGGAAGATTGAAGATGAAGGTCTCAGAATATATTGCGGATTTCCTGGTGCGCAAAGGCATTGAGGATGTCTTCCTGGTCACAGGGGGAGGGGCGATGCATCTTAACGATGCCATCGGGCATCACCCGGGGCTTCATTGCGTATACAATCATCATGAACAGGCCTGTGCCATTGCGGCGGAGGGCTATGCCAGATATTCCGGGAAGATCGCGGCTGTGAATGTCACCAGCGGTCCCGGGGGGACCAATGCCCTTACAGGGGTCCTGGGAGGCTGGCTGGATTCCATCCCCATGTTCATTCTCTCCGGGCAGGTCAAACGGGAAACCACCATCTGGTCTACAGAGGTGCCCCTGCGCCAGTTGGGGGATCAGGAATACAATATTGTGGATTCCGTGCGGCCCATGACCAAGTATGCGGTGATGGTCACGGATCCGGAGGAGATCCGCTATCATCTGGAGAAGGCCTTCTACCTGGCTACCACAGGAAGGGGCGGGCCTGTATGGCTGGACATCCCTCTGGATGTCCAGGGGGCTCCTGTGGAAACAGATAGCCTCAAGGGCTTTTCGGAAGAGGAGGAGGGAAGAGAGAAGCCTCCGGCCATTCCCAGAGAGGCTGTCAGGCAGGCCCTGGAGGCCCTCCATCAGGCCCGCCGTCCGGTTGTCCTGGTGGGAAGCGGCATCCGTCTGGCCGGGGCTCATGAACAGTTCATCCAGGCCATAGAGAAGCTTGGCGTCCCGGTGGTCACAGCCTGGAATGCCCATGATGTCCTCTGGGACAGCCATCCCCTCTACTGCGGCCGCCCGGGGACGATTGGAACAAGAGGAGGAAACTTTGTAACAGAGAATGCAGATTTCCTCCTGATTCTGGGAAGCCGCCTGAACATCCGGCAGATCAGCTACAACTTCAGGGATTTTGCCAAGGGGGCCTATAAGGTCATGGTGGATATCGACAGAGGAGAGCTGGACAAGCCCACCCTGTCTATTGACCAGAAGATCCATGGGGACGTGAAAAACTTCCTGGAACAGCTGCTGGAGGAGGAAATCCCTGCCCCCAGCCAGGCTCAGGGGGAATGGCTGGCCTGGGCCCGGGATATCCAGGCCCGGTATCCTGCCTGCCTTTCGGCGTACTATCAGAAAGAAGAGCCCATGAATCCCTATGCCTTCATGGATACCCTTTTCAGAACCCTTCCGGAAGGAGAGACTGTGGTTACGGGCAATGGCAGTGCCTGTGTCATCAGCTTCCAGGCCGGGGAGATCAAGAAGGGGCAGCGTCTTTTCACTAACTCCGGCTGTGCCAGCATGGGTTATGGATTCCCTGCAGCATTAGGCGTGGCCGTGGCCAGGAGGGGGAAACGGGTCCTTTGTCTGGATGGGGATGGAAGCTTCCAGATGAACCTCCAGGAACTGCAGACCCTGGTCCATAACGGCCTGAATGTGAAGACCATCATCCTGAACAACAATGGCTACCATTCCATCCGTCAGACGCAGACAAACCTGTTCAAGGACAGGCCCCTCATCGGGGTTTCCGGAGAAAGCGGCATCAGCTTCCCCTCCCTGGAGAAGCTGGCTGCAGCCTACGGCATCCCCTATGTTCAGATCAGGAAGATTTCCCAGGCTGAAGAGCAGCTTCGGGGAATGATGGAGATGGAAGGGCCTGTCCTGTGTGAAGCCATATTAGATCCCAGCCAGAACTTCGAGCCGAAACTATCCTCGAAAATCCTTCCGGATGGGCGGATTGTCTCCCCATCCTTAGATGATATGTATCCTTTCCTGGAGCGGGAAGAATACGAGAAGAACAAAGAAATCAGCAAATAGGAGGAATCATGAACCAGATCGAAAAAAGAATGTTGGATGTCCTGCGGGAACTGAAGGATGAGCATGGAATCCTGGCCATCAAAGCGGAGTTTGAGGCAGAAGGCTCCAGGACAGACGAATTGGTGAAGCTGAACGAAATCGTCTTCCGGGCGGATATGGATCTCTTTATTAAAATCGGGGGCTGTGAGGCTGTCCGGGATTTGGATCAGTGCCGCCTCCTTGGCGCCAGCGGGATTATGGCTCCCATGATTGAAACCCCCTTTGCTATGCAGAAATTTGTGGCTGCAGCCCAGAAAGTTTATGGTGAAGAGACCCCGGATATCGAGTGGATCATCAATGCGGAAACCAAGACCTGCCGGTCTAATTTCGATGACATTCTGGAGGCGGGAGCAGGGTTCCTGGATACCATATCCATCGGCCGTGTAGATCTATCCGCTTCTATGGGTCTGACCCGGGCGGACATCAATGGCCCGGAGATTCTGGGAGCGGCTCAGGAATTCGCCCAGAAGGCCAAAGCCAAAGGGATTGTGGTAGGCTTCGGGGGAGGGATCTCCTTTGATGCGATCCCCTTCATTCAGGAAATGAAAGGCCTGGCAGACAAGTTCGAGACCCGGAAGGTGGTCTTCCGCTATGAGGATGATGTGAAGCGCCTCCAGGACGGAATCCTCCTGGCCATGGAATTTGAGACCCTGTATCTTCAAAATAAATGCGCCTTCTACGATCGGATGGCCAATGAAGACCGCCAGCGCATGGAGATGCTCTGTGTGCGGCTGGATAAGGCGAAGAACGATGCAGACCAAGCATAAAGCCCTGGTCACCGGGGGAAGCCGGGGGATCGGGCAGGCTATCTGCAGATGTCTGGAGGAGGCTGGGTATGAGGTTCATGCACCTGGCCGGTTGGAACTAGATCTTTCCAGTCCTCAGTCGGTTGAGGCTTTCATTCAGGCGAACCAGGATGCTGGCTATGATGTCCTGATTAACAATGCCGGAATCAACGAGATTGCGTTGGCCGAAAACATTGCGGAAGAAGACCTCCTGCGGACCATGGAAGTGAACCTCCTGGGCCCCATCCGCCTCCTCCGGGGCCTGATTCCCGGGATGAAGGAGAAGGGCTGGGGACGGATTGTGAATATCGGCTCAATCTGGGGGATTGTCGCTAAAGAGGGGCGCCTCTCCTACAGCGCCACCAAACATGGGATTCACGGAGTCACTGCAACCCTGGCTCTGGAGCTGGCTCCCTATGGGATTCTGGTGAACACTCTGTGCCCGGGTCTTGTCAGGACAGCTTTGACGGAGAAGAACAACACCCCGGAACAGATCAGGGAGCTTTCAAAGATGATTCCGGTGGGTACTCTTGCTGAGCCGGATGATATTGCTCAGGTGGCTCGTTTTCTGGCCTCTCCGGAGAACAGGTATATTACAGGGCAGCAGATCGTAGCTGATGGGGGGTATTCCGTACGATGAAGATCCATTCCAAGATGAAGGATTATCAGGTGGAACTCAAGGAGGATCTTTCTTCCATTTCCACCATTCTGGGAGGGGAGAAGGACTATTATGTCATCGACAGGAAGGTCTGGAACCTCTATCCTCAGCTTTTCAGCAAGCTTCCGGCTGACAGGCTCTACCTTATCGATGCTCTGGAGGAGAAGAAGACTGTCGAGACGGCTTTGGAAATCTGCGAGGCCATGACCCGGCTGGACAGCAAGCGCAACACCCACCTGGTTTCCATCGGGGGAGGGATCACCCAGGACCTCACAGGTTTTGTGGCAAATATCCTTTACCGGGGGATTCCATGGACCTTTGTCCCTACCACTCTCCTCGCTGCAGCAGACAGCTGCATCGGTGGGAAGACATCCCTGAATCATAAGAGCTTCAAAAACCTCCTGGGGACCTTTTATCCTCCGGATGAGATTCTCATTGTCCCGGCATTCTTCCAGACTCTTTCCCGGGAGGATTACCTCAGCGGGATGGGGGAAATCATCAAGTTCCAGCTGATGATGGGAGAAGCCGGTCTTTCGGAGATTGAAGCGAATCTGGACTCCCTTCTGATGAGGGATGAAG
>CAYMDI010000020.1:0-18255 GCA_964389165.1 uncultured Eubacteriales bacterium
ACCAAGGACGGTTTCAATGCCATGGCTGTTGAAAATATCTACGGCACCTTGCCCCATGCCTCCGGAAAGGATAGCCTGGACGCCATGCTGGTGAAGGAATTCAGGGAGGAATCCTGGCTTATGTCCAGGATTGGCAATTGCTTCTGAAGAAAGGATGGCTTCTCCTTCTGTTTCAAAAATGATGAAATGGCTGCAGTGGCCGAAGTGGGCGGTAAGCTGGCGGCCTTCGCAGGCTGTGGCGATTTTTTTCATTATTCTTCCTCCTGTTGTATAAGATGGCTTCCTGAAGAATCAGGAAGCTGGCTCTTCAAGAAGCTTCATTGCTTCCTTGAAGAGGATTCTTGCAGCCTCTCCTGCAGGGCAGGAGACCTCCGTAATGGCTTTCCCGTCATTAACAGCCTGGATGGCAGCAGGATCATAAGGAACGGTCCCCAGAAATGGCAGCCCTGCTTCTTTCCCCCAGTGGATGATAGCCTCTGTATGGCGGGGGCTGGCATCTGCCTTATTAATACACAGGGCTGCCGGGACTCCCAGCTTCCAGGCTGTGTCAGCCACCCGTTTCAGGTCGCTGATACCGGAAAGGCTGGGTTCCGCCACCAGTATCACCAGATCGGTCCCGGTGACAGAAGCGATGACAGGGCAGCCGATTCCAGGGCTGCCATCGAGAATTTCCAGGGGGGTGTCAGGATAAGCAGCAGCATCCAGGCGCTTCTTGACCTGGCTAACCAGAAGGCCTGTGGTTCCCTGGCCCATTTTCAGCCTGGCTGTGGAGAAAACATGCTGGCTGTCTTTATATAAGAGCATCTCACCTCCTGGAACAGGTTCCATGGCAATGGCTTTGGCAGGACAGAGGACCTCGCAGAGAGCGCAGCCTTCACAGGCCGCAGGGTCTACGGAATATCCGGGGTTATGGGAAATGGCATGGAAGCGGCAGTTCTTTTCACAGAGGCCGCAGGAGATGCAGGCATCCTGGCTGATTACGGCTTTAGGGAGGCCATAGTAGGTCTCCTTTTCCCCCTTTGCGGTTTCTTTCATGATGAGGTGCAGGTTCGGGGCATCTACATCACAGTCCCCATAGGCTTTAGCTTCAGACAGGTGGATGAAGGCCCCGGCCAGGGTGGTTTTTCCGGTGCCCCCTTTGCCGCTGAGCATAAGGATCTTCTTCATTGTCCAGTTTCCTCCCGTAGGCGTTTAAGGATCCCCTGAAAATATCTCCGATAAGCTGAATCCTCACGGACTGCAATCCGGCCATCAGCGTTCAAGGCTCCTAGTGCGGGATCATAAGGAAGCCAGCCCAGAATAGGAATCTGATGCTGAAGGCAATAGGAACCGGCAGGATTTTTTCCCTCATGGCACTGGTTCAGAATGACCCCATAAGGTTTATGGAGGACTTCGGCCAGCTCCCGGACCATTTCCAGGTTGTGGATGCCGAAAGCGGTAGGCTCAGCAACAAGGATGCAATAGTCTGCTTCCCGGATACTCTCCATAACTGCACAGGCGCTTCCCGGAGGACAGTCTATAAAGATGGGCTTCCCGCCATCCAAAGAGCCCTCTTCCAGGACCTTCTGTATCACAGGAATGCCGGAAGCCTCACCAGGCTGAAGGAATCCTGAACGGATGAGGACATTTTCTGAAATTCCAAGGGCTACAGTACCTACAATTTTTTCTTCCTCATGGATGGCTTTCTGTGGACACAGGATGGCACAGCCGCCGCATGAATGGCAGACGTCAGGATGGACTCTGGCCTTTCCTCTGACCACAGCCAGGGCGTTGAAGCGGCAGAATTCAGAACAGACTCTGCAGCCATTGCACAGATCTGTATCAATGACAGGGACCAGACGTGTGACAGGAACTTCCCGGGTATTTTCAGGCTTAAAGTAGAGATGCCCGTTGGGCTCCTCCACGTCACAGTCCAGATATACTGCTGCAGGGGAGGCAGCTGCCAGGTTCACAGAGACCATAGTCTTCCCTGTGCCTCCCTTGCCGCTGAGAACAGCGATTTTCAGGGCTCTGTCAGGCATGGTTATGATGACCGGGGTGGAAATCTTCCAGGGGTTTCAGCTCTCCTTTGAGGTATGCTTCGATATTCTCCCGGGCTGTGCCATCCATGCTTTTGAACATCTCAATGCCTTGAGCCTCCAGAACCTCTCTGGCATTTTCCCCACTCCGGGGGCTCAGGAGGATCTCTGTCCCTGCATGACTGAGAAACTCAGCGGCCTTGATCCCTGCTCCTCCTGAAGCTTCTGCAGCAGGATTCACTAATACAGAACTGAGCTTGGTCTCTGTATCATAAAGGAGATAAAAGGGGGAACGTCCGAAGGACGGATTGATATGGGCATCCAGGCCCCCTGTGGTGACAGGCATTGCGATTTTCATCTTGGTGCTCCTTCCTGATAAGAGAAGGGGTTATTCCCCTTTCTCCCTGATTTCCTGATCCAAGGCATCAAGCCTTCTCTGCAGGGCTTCTCGCTGGAATTTCAGATCATCGGGACTCCAGTTTCTATAACAGAATCTGCCCCCTCTGCCTCTGGATTCCTGCCTTCTTCCTGCAAAACCCTTTCCAGCTCCCATTCCGGCCCCGTAGCCCTGGGATGCAGGTCCTGTTCCATCTCTTCCTGGCATTGCAAACACCTCCTTTTCCGACATATGTTCTCAATTACAGTATAGTAAATAAAAAACATATGTCAATAATAAAATTGTTAAAATAAAACCATCTGCCTGTTAAATATATCTATATTCTATTGTCCTCCAGGGCTTCCTGACATATAATATAGCAGTTGAGACATGAGGAAGGCAGACCCTTCCAGAAGGAGAGAATGATGGACCACCCTTATCTGCAGAAAGTATACAAAGACCTGGAGGAAAAGAATCCGGAACACCCGGAGTACCTACAGGCCGTAAAGGAGGTCCTGGAATCCCTGGTGCCAGTCTTCCAGCGGAATCCTGTCTATGAAAGACTACACATCGCCGGCCGCATTGTGGAGCCCGAACGCTTCGTGTCCTTCCGGGTCACCTGGGTAGACGACCTGGGGCAGATCCAGGTGAACCGGGGCTACCGGGTGCAGTTCAATTCCGCCCTGGGGCCATACAAAGGGGGGCTGCGCCTCCATCCTTCTGTCAATGCCTCCATTGTAAAGTTCCTGGGTTTTGAGCAGATTTTCAAAAACAGCCTTACCGGACTGCCAATGGGCGGGGGGAAGGGGGGGAGCAATTTCGACCCCAGAGGCCGGAGCGACATGGAAATCATGCGCTTCTGCCAGTCCTTTATGAATGAGCTCTACAGGCATATCGGTGCCGATACGGATGTCCCGGCGGGAGATATCGGGACGGGTGCCCGGGAGATCGGCTACCTCCTCGGCCAGTATAAGCGCCTGACCAACCTGAGCACAGGGGTCCTTACGGGGAAGGGGCTGTCCTTCGGAGGCTCCCTGGTGCGTACGGAAGCCACAGGCTATGGCCTCTGCTATTTTACAGAAGAGATGCTGGGGGACAGGGGGGATTCCCTGAAGGGCAAGCGGGTCCTGATATCCGGTTCCGGGAATGTGGCCCTCTATGCCGCCTTGAAGGCAGTTGAATTAGGGGCCCTGGTGGTGGCCATGAGCGATACCAAAGGGGTTCTCTCCGATCCCCTTGGGCTGGATGTCCAAAGCATCAGGGAAATTAAGGAGCAGCGCCGCCTGGGGCTTTCCGCCTATGTCCAGGAGGGAGGCCGGGGGAGCTATGAGCCAGGAGGGAAGATCTGGGAGATCCCCTGTGAAATCGCCCTGCCCTGCGCTACCCAGAACGAGCTGGATCTGGCCGGGGCTAAAGCGCTGGTCCAGGGTGGCTGCATGGCTGTCGCTGAGGGGGCCAACATGCCCACCACTCCGGCAGCCTTGGCTCATTTCCAGAAAGCGGGCATCCTTTTCGCCCCGGCCAAGGCAGCCAATGCAGGGGGGGTCGCTACAAGCGGACTGGAGATGGCTCAGAACAACATGCGTCTGTCCTGGCCCTTTGAAGAAGTGGATATGCGCCTCAGGCAGATCATGAAGAACATCTACCGTCATGTGGCGGATGCGGCCCGCCTTTATGCAAAGGAAGGGGACCTGGTGGCGGGGGCAAACATTGCCGGCTTCCTGAAAGTGGCGGACGCCATGATCGCCCAGGGAATCACATACTGAATGAAAAAAAAGAGAGGAGGCCATAGGGCCTCCTCTCTTGCGCATCAGGGGTCTAGTCTTCCTTCAGGATGATCCTGCGGATTTCAGTAAGGGGAAAGGATTTCAGGGCTTTGTCTTTCTGGTCCAGGAAAAAAATCTCCTCTGGGACCGGATCGTCATCCAGAGCCCCTATCCAGCGGGTGATGATGCCTTCCAGGCGCATGCCTTCATGGGTTTCAAGCTGTACGCTGCGATTGAGATATTCCTCTTTCATCATGAAGCTCACCTCCCTTTCCCAGGTCCTTGCAATTACAGTGTAAACCTATCTGCTGAAAAGGGCAAGAGGGGCCTTACAGCCACTTCTCCTGATCTCCCTCTTCCAGAGCCTTCAGCAGTTCCGGATCCGGGGCCTTTCCCTTCAGGGCCCCTTCCTTCAATGCCTCTCCAGCCTTATAGGCACGGTACAGGGGGACCTCCCGGCAGAGGGCGGCCACATCTCCGGCAATCCCTTCCCTGTCAGTCTCGAAATGCTTGTCGGAAAGGGCCCTGTAGATGATCTCCCCGATTTTCACCATATGCTCTTCCTTAAAGCCACGGGTGGTGGCCGCAGGGGTGCCCAGGCGGATTCCGCTTGTGACAAAGGGGCTCTCCTTGTCGTAGGGGATGGTGTTCTTGTTGCAGGTAATGCCGATTTCATCCAGACGATGTTCCGCCTCTTTCCCGGTAATGCCCAGTACGGAGACATCCACCAGCATCAGGTGGTTGTCCGTGCCCCCGGAGACAACCCGCAGGTTGTGCTTCATCAGGCTGTCCGCCAGAGCGGCAGCATTTTTCACTACCTGTTCCTGATAGGCCTTGAAGGATGGCTCCAGGGCCTCCTTGAAGGCTGCAGCCTTGGCAGCGATGACATGCATCAGAGGACCTCCCTGGAGGCCGGGGAAGACAGCCTTATCAATCATTTTCCCATGCTTTTCAGGGCAGAGGATCATCCCGCTCCGAGGGCCCCGAAGGGTCTTGTGAGTGGTCGTGGTAACGAAATCTGCATAAGGGATGGGGCTGGGATGGACTCCTGCTGCAACCAGGCCTGCAATATGGGCCATATCCACCATGAG
Source organism: uncultured Eubacteriales bacterium (assembly GCA_964389165.1). Taxonomy (GTDB): domain Bacteria; phylum Bacillota; class TC1; order TC1; family TC1; genus CAYMDI01. The sequence continues at coordinate 5,252 of CAYMDI010000020.1, forward strand.
ATAGGCACCGGCCTTATCGGCGATCTCCCGGAAGCGTCTGAAGTCGATAATCCGGGGATAGGCAGTGGCTCCGGCTACAATAAGCTTCGGTTTATGCTCCAGGGCCAGGCGTTCCACTTCATCCATATCGATGCGTTCTGTAGCTGGGTCTACTCCATAGCTTATAAACTGGAAATATAGACCGGAGATGTTCACAGGACTTCCATGGGTCAGATGGCCCCCCTGGGAAAGGCTCATGGCCAGGACCTTGTCACCTGGTTTCAGCACAGCCAGATAGACAGCCATATTGGCGCTGGAGCCGGAATGAGGCTGGACATTGGCATGTTCTGCTCCGAAAAGGCGGCAGGCCCTGTCTCTTGCCAGATTCTCCGCCTTGTCCACCACCTCGCAGCCTCCATAATAGCGGCGGCCGGGGTAGCCTTCAGCATACTTGTTGGTCAGCACCGAGCCTTGAGCCTCCAGAACACGGGGGCTGACGAAGTTCTCGGAGGCAATCAGCTCGATCTTATCATTCTGGCGCTCCAGCTCCTCTTCCAGGACGGAAGCCAGTTCAGGGTCGAATTCTTTTAAGATTTTCATAACGCACCTCCTTACAGGCATATGTCAGTTATTGGTCTATTTCAATTATATCCCTCCGGATTTTATAATACAAGACAAGGGAGATACTTGCGGGGCTGGCTGGAATAGGCTACCATGAAAAAAGGAGGCAGCAATGAAGACGATATTCCAATTGAAAGATGTTTCATATAGAGAAATCCTGCAGATCCCCAATCTGGAGATCCAGAAGGGGATAACCGGCATCTTGGGGGGCAGCGGCAGCGGCAAGAGCACCTTGCTGCGCCTGCTGAACAAGATGATCTCTCCCACCATGGGCCAGATCTTCTATCAGGGAAGGGACCTGGCTGAGGAGGACAGCGTCCTCCATCGCCGGGAGGTGGGGATGCTCTCTCAGCAGCCAGGAATCCTTCCCGGGACCATTCTGGACAACCTCTTCTGGGGCTTCCGCCTGCGCAGGGAAGCCCTGCCAGAGAAAGATTCCTGCATAGAAGCGATGGAAAAAGTCCAGCTTTTCAAGGATCTCAATCAGAATGCCCAGAGCCTTTCTGGCGGAGAGAAGCAACGTCTGGCCCTGGCCAGGATCCTGCTCCTGAAGCCTCGGGTGATTCTCCTGGATGAGCCTACCAGCGCTCTGGATGAAGCGTTGGGAGAGGAACTGATGGAGTTTCTGTCCGGAGAGGGGAGGAAAGAAGGCCAGTCCCTGATTCTGGTGAGCCATAATACCAGTCTGGCCAGACGTTACAGCCATGAGCTGGTATACCTGGAAAGTGGAAAACTGGCAGGACAGGAAAAGGGGGAGGCCGTAAATGATTGAACTTGGATTCCTTCAGGTGGCTACTGCCTATGTTTTCCTGCTGGTGATGATGGGCCTATTACGCCTCCGGGGAATTCCCAGAGGGAAGGAAGCCCTCATTGCTTCTGTGCGCATGACCTTCCAGCTTATCCTGGCAGGGTATCTTCTGACCTTTGTCTTCCAGCATCCTTCTCCCTGGATCACCCTCCTTCTGGTAGGGGGGATGGAGTTCTTCGCCATCCTGACCATCCGTCGGAAGTTCCGGGGAAGGATGCCCCATGGACTCCTCCAGGCAGTGGCTCTGGCCCTGGCTGGGGGAAGTATCTTCGCCTTAGGCATCTTCCTGTATGGTGTGGTTCAGGTCCGCCCCTGGTTTGATCCGCAGTATGTAATCCCTGTTGCCGGGATGATTATCGGGAATGCCATGACAGGAATTTCTCTGGGGGTGAAAAACATGATCGAGGAGATGCAGGCCCGGCGCCAGCTGGTAGAAGAAGCTCTGATTTTGGGGGGATCGCCTTTAGAGGCCACCCGGGAGATGGCTGACAGAGGTTTTGAGGGGGCCCTTCTGCCCACTATGAACAACATGATGGGGACAGGAATCGTCTTCCTCCCCGGGATGATGACAGGACAGATTCTGGCCGGAGCTTCTCCCCAGGTGGCCATCGCCTATCAGATCGGAATCATGCTGGGGATCTTCGGGGCTGTGGGATTGTCTGTATTCCTCTTCCTCCAGCTGGGGTACAGGCATTTCTTCAATGAGCAGCAGCAACTGCAGTAAGGGGAGAGGGAAAAAGATGAAGAAATCCGCATTAATCTTTCTGGCCCTTATGCCACTGGCAGCCATAGCCCTGTACCTGGGAGGCCAGGCCCTTGTAGAGGAGCTGGCCCGGCGCAGGAGCCTGTATATGGAAGAGGCGGAATATTATGCCCAGGTGGCCAGGGAGGAAGAGCGCTTCATTCTGGAAAACCAGGATCCTTCCGGGGCCTTTGTCCAGCTTCTGGAGGAAGGGAAGACCAGCACCGTGGTCCCATATTTCTCCAACCTGGCCGCCCTGGCCCTGCTGGAAGGGAAGCCTGGAGAAGAGGAGCAGGCTGCAGTTAAGCGGCACCTCCAATGGATCTTCCGGCACCTTAACAGGGGAGATCAGGATCCGGTGAATGGAGAGGGGACCATCTATGACTATCAGATTGTGAGACGTCCTGGCAGCCCGCCTCAGGAAATCAGCCAGAAAAAGTATGATTCGGCAGATGCCTATGCTGCCAGCAGCCTGATCCTGCTCCGGCGCTACGTGGAGTCCAGCGGGGATCTTGCCTTCCTGGAAGAGGAGGAGGAAGCCGTGCTCCTGATTATGGAGGCCCTCCTGCGGACCATGGATGAAGATGGACTATCCATGACAGACAACAGCGGGCGGCTGAAGTACACCCTAGATAATGTGGAAGTGAATCAGGGACTGAAGGACAGCAGCTGGCTCCTGGAGGAAGGCTATGGACAGGTCCGGACTGCCCGGGAACGAAAGCTCCTGGCAGATCTGAAGGGAGCCCTGGAAAGCAATAGCAAGGCCATTGAGGCCCGCTTATGGAACAGGGAGGAAAATCGCTACGAAGTGGGCTATGACGGGGAGGGAAGGCTTCTGGATTTCAATGGGCTTGAAGAGTTCTATCCCTCGGCGGTCGTCCAGCTCTTTCCCATGATCTTCGGGGTGGAGGATCCGGGAAGCAGGCGCAGCAAGACCCTCTATCAGGATTTCTGCGAAACCTGGAAGTGGGAGAAGATGGCCCACAGGGAGCGCCGGGACAGCAGCTTCTACTGGGGGGTCCTGGCTTATGCAGGCGCCTTGATGAGAGATGAGGAGCGGACGGATGCCTATCTGGAAAATTATCTGGAACTGGTAGCGGAGGACCGGGGCTATCCCCTGTATATCACTGAAGCAGCCTGGGTGGCCCGGAGCGCCAGGCTGCTGGAAGAAGACTACCGCCAGAAGATCCGCTTTATCGATCCTTTTGGCTGGTTTGATGCTGCTGAACCCACAGGCAGATAGGGGGGGAAGACCCCGGAAAGGCAGGTATGGAAATGGAAGGAAGACACCCCGATGAACGGCTGTCCTGCAGTCAGGAACTGCAAGAATATGCTGTCGTCCATCGCTTTATGAAGGATACGGTACTGGCGGAAGGAGATGGAATCATCCCCTGGCTGGAGGAGAAGGCGGAACAGTATCAGGAGGTAGCAGAACTGTATCTGGCATATATTAAGGCCAGGAGCCAGGCAGCAGGGCGGGATGAGCCCTTGCAGAAGGAGCAGGATCATTACTGGACCCTGTCTAATATTCCGGAAACGCTGCGCAGGGCTGCCAGAGAGCAGGATCCGGAAGAGATCCAGCTCCTCTTCGAAGCCTTGGAGGAAGCCAACCTGGATGTGGCGCATCTGATCCGGATGAAGAAATGAGAATAGAAAAGCCGCCTTCCGGCGGCTTTTTCCTTTATTCTATGGGATTTCTTATTCTGCTTCTTCCTCTGTTATGGGAGCGAAGGGATTGTCTTCATACTGCCTGCTGTCCTGGAAGGGATGAGATCCCCGGAGCATATAGAGCTTGATGGCATAAAGAGCCGCCAGGGTCACGACCCCGAAGAGCATATCCAGGGGCTCTGAGGAGTAGATGAGCATCTTCCGGGCTACAGCGTAGAGCATGACCTCTACCACGCTTTCCGGAGTATGGCGCACAAGCATGATCCCCAGCTCCAGTCCTACTACCAGGAGCAGGATGAAGGCGATATACTCCTGGAAGGAGGTATAGCTGAAGAAATGATAGGTCTGCCCCAGTTTGGAAAGATCTCCTGCAGAGAAGATGTCCCAGGCGCTGAGGATCACGGCCATAATGATCAGGAGGGCCAGCAGCACCTCCAAGGTCCGGATGATACCGATGATGGTGGTAGTGACCCTGTGGTAGAGTTTCGCACCCATTTCCTGGAGTTTTTCCATTTTACCTGCCTTTTGCAGCCAGTAAGACTGCTTTTTTCTTGTTATTATACAGGAAACAGGGGTCTCAGACAATATCTGCCGCATCTTGGGATGAAAAAGATAGCGGTATATCATATAATGGACCAAAGGGGGGATGAAGATGAAACAGAAGATCTTAGTATTCATGCTGCTACTGGCGGCGGTCCTGGCTGGAGTGCTGGCCGGCTGCAGCAAGGAGGAAAAAGGTCCGGATGCGCTGGAAGAACCTCAGGAGGGGGCTGTAACAGACCCATACCAGGACTATCAGGCCGGGAGCTATGCCCGGATCATGGCTGGGGGCACCTACTATATGGAATGCTCTTACTATGTCATGGGCATTGAATCTGTGATGCGGATGGCTGTCCGAGGGGCCCAAAGCGATGTGACAGTAGGGGGGATCGGCTTCCCTGTGCGGATTATCCTGAAAGACGGGAAGGCCTACACCCTCAATGAGGAGAAAAAGGTCTATACGGTTTCCGCCCTTAGCTCTGAACCGGCAGCCTCTCAGGAAAACGGCCTCTTCGATTACTCAGGACTGGCTTTCAGCCAGAAGGGGCAGTCCGCCATCAGCGCCCTGGAGGGAACCGACGGGGCAAGCTACCCCTATGAGGAGTTTCTGGCAGGAACGGGAGGGGAACGCATCCGGGTCCGCTACTATTTCAAAGGGGATGCCTTGTATGCAGTGGAAATCCAGGGGGCCGGCACCCCTGTGGCTATGGTCATCAAAACCCTGACTGCAGCCATCCCCCCGGGGATGCTGGAGATTCCCGGGGACTTCCGGGAAACGGACCCCAGCGGCCTATTCTGAGATGGAAAAGCCCCTGTTCGCAGAACAGGGGCTTTCTATGGAGCTGGTGATGGGAATCGAACCCGCAACCTGCTGTTTACGATACAGCTGCTCTGCCGTTGAGCTACACCAGCAGCATCCTGTAAAACTATATCACGGATTTTCAGGCTCTGTCAATCCAGGCCGGAGGCGCTGTGGAATTGTTTACAGAGTCCGCCGCCGTTGACAGCCCTTCCGGAGAAGGAATATACTTAAAACATAGCAGGAAAGAGGAGATTTCATATGGAAGAACGCATACTCGCACTATTGAAGGAAAAGCTGAAGCCCGCCCTGGGGTGTACTGAGCCAATTGCCATCGCTTATGGGGCTGCCAGGGCCATGGCTGCCGGGACAGGCCATGAAATCCGCAGCATCAAGGTGATTGCCAGCGGGAATATCCTGAAGAATGCCATGGCCGTGATCATCCCCGGCACAGGGGAAAGCGGCATCCCTCTGGCTGCAGCCTTAGGCGCCCTGTCCCCGGAACGGGCGGATACAGAGCTTGAAGTCCTGAAGGGTGTGAGCCAGGAGAGGATTGCGGACGCCAAAGCCCTGGTGGAAGGAGGAAAGGTATCAGTAGCCCTCTCTCCCACTGTAAAGCTTCTGTATATCGAGGTCATCCTGGAAACGGAAAAGGGGACTTCTCGGTCTGTTCTGGAAGATGGCCACACCAACCTGACCTATCTGGAGGCAGAGGGCAGGATCCTTCTGGACAGCAGCCCCAAGGGAGAGGACAAGGCAGAGAAGCCACAAGGGGATGAGGCTCCTGTAAGCCTGGAGCAGATTCTGGATTTTGCGGATACGGTGCCCCTGGAGCGCCTGGAAATCATCCGGGAGGCCCTGCGCCTCAATGAGAAAATCTCCGGAGAAGGGCTCAGCGACCACTATGGCCATGAAGTCGGACGGACCATCGCCTTGCAGATGGAAAAAGGGATTCTGGGAAAAGATCTGGAGCAGTATGTGGCTGCCAGGACCGCTGCCGCATCAGATGCCCGGATGGCCGGAGCCACCCTCCCTGTGATGAGCAATTCCGGAAGCGGGAATCAGGGGCTTACAGCCACCCTCCCTATCCTCGCTGCCGGGGAGTTCCTGAGGAAGGGAGAAGAGGAAATCCTCCGGGCTGCAGCTTTAAGCAGCCTGGTCTCCATCTATATCAAGAAGGATTTCGGAGTCCTTTCCGCTCTCTGCGGGGCTACTGTTGCCGCCACAGGGGCAGCTGCAGGTCTGACCCGGCTTCTGGGCGGGGACCGGGAAGCAGTGCGCAGGGCCATCGGGAATATGCTGGGGAATGTATCTGGAATCTTCTGCGATGGGGCCAAGCCTGGCTGCGCCCTGAAGGTAGCTTCCAGCGTAAAGGCGGCTGTCCTGGCTGCTTTTCTGGCCCTTGAGGGCAGAGGGGTCCAGGGTCAGGAGGGGATTGTGGCGGACCATGCTGAAGACAGCATCCGGAACTTCTGCCAGCTTTCCAGGAGGTCCAGTCTCAATCTGGACAACCTGATTCTGGAAATGATGGTGGAAAAGGCCCGGTAGAGATAATTCGGGACAAGAAAAAAGGAGGGGAAACCCTCCTTTTTTCTGTACTATCAGGGGGAGCCTTACAGGCTGTCCCCCAGATCTTTCCGGAACTTAGCAGCAAGCTCTTGCTGCCAGTTCCCTAAAGGCTTCAGCTTGCCGAAGAAGAAGCGCAGGATGCTGGGCTCTTCTACAAATTCCAGCCCTCCCACCAGATGGCGGTTTTCGTAAAGCCAGACAATCCGGTCAATGGCGTATTCCACCTGGGACATGGTGAAGACCCTTCTGGGCAGGGCCAGACGCAGGAGCTCCATATTGGAATAATGCTCGCTGCCATCCGGGTTGCGCTGCTCGGAAATCGTACCCCGCTCCATCCCCCGGATCCCTCCGGCGATATACAGGGCAGAAGCCAGGGCTCCTGCTGGATACTGGCTCTGAGGGATATGATCCAGGAAGGCCATTGCATCGATATGGCAGCCCAGACCCCCTGCAGGAGTGACCACCGGAACCCCGGCTTCCTGGAGGCGGCGGACCATATATGCTGTAAACTGCGGCCCCTGGGAGATCATATCGGGATCCATGGTCTCCCTGAGGCCCACAGCCAGGGCTTCGATTTCCCGGACACTCATGCCGCCATAGGTCAGGAAGCCTTCATACAGGGTGATAAGCTCCCGCATCTTGAGGTAGAGGTCCCTGGCTCCGATGATGATCCCGCCACCCCGGGCATGGCCCAGCTTCCGGGCAGAGAAATAGATGATATCAAAGAGAGCCGAAATCTTCTGGTTGATTTCCTGGATGCTGAGGTCCTTGCAGCTCTCCTCCCGCTCATGGATGAAGTAGAGGTTGTCTGCCAGGAGGGAGGCGTCCATGACGGAAAGGATGCCATGGGCCTTGCAGATCCGGCTGACTTCCATCATGTTTTCAAGGGAGACAGGCTGCCCCCCGATAAGGTTGGTTCCCGCCTCGATGCGGACAAAGGCGATCTTATCCGTCCCTTCCCGGGCGATGATCTCCTCCAGCTTCCGGGTATCCATATCCCCTTTGAAGGGCAGGTCGCTGCTGATCACCAGGCCTTCATCCTTGATGATCTCCTCCACCCTTCCTCCCCGGACCTCGATATGAGCCTTGGTGGTGGTGAAGTGGTAGTTCATGGGGACGATGCTTCCCGGGCTGACAAGGACCTGGGCCAGGATGCTCTCTGCTGCCCGCCCTTGGTGGACAGGGAGGAAGTATTCCTTCTGAAAAAGCTCCTGGATGACGGATTCCAGCTTGGTGTAGGTTGCAGAACCTGCATAGCTGTCATCCGCCTCCATCATGGCGGCCAGCTGCTTGTCGCTCATGGCGTTTACCCCGCTGTCTGTAAGCATGTCCAGATAGACATCCTTATTCTGGAGGAGGAAGGTATTGTTTCCTGCGGCGGCCACGGCGGCCAGGCGTTCTTCAATAGGGAGCAGGCTGAGTTTCTGGATGATCCGGACCTTGTGCATTTCCAGAGGGACGCTGCTGCCCCGGTAGAATGTGACGTTTGCCATGGTAATCTCCTTTATCTCTGATGAATTTCTTTAGTCTGCTAAAGTCTGTTTTATCATTGTATCCATTTTTCCAGATTAATTCAACTATGGCGTGGGATCATCTCCCGGGAGAGCCATCCAGTCCGGGTTATAGCCGGCCAGGGCATAGAGCTCATCCAGAGAGCCCCGGAAGGCATTGAGATCAACCTTCCCCCCGATTCCTGGAACAGAGCCCCTGTCAGTGTACTGCCAGAAGCGCCAGGGGAAAAAGAAGGGGCGATACCAGATCTCCCGGTACCAGATGGGATTTGCAGGAGGATTCCCGGCATAGATGTACCTATAGGTATTGCCATCCATATACAGGATCGGGGTCTTGCCATAGCGGGCTTCCAGAATTTCGCTCATATCCTCCACCTCCCGGCGGATGCTGTAGGGTTCGTGCTTCAGGGATACCTCGATATCGATGACAGGAGGAAGGCTGAATCCTTCTGCTGGGACTACAGAAATGAAATATTCCCCCTGCTGAAGGCCGCTGGAACCCATGGAGAAGAAGTGATAGGCCCCCCGGAGGAGGCCCGCCCGCTGGGCGCCCTGCCAGTTATATGAAAAGTAGGAGTCCGTGTGGCCTGTACCCTCTGTGGCCTTGATGAAGGCGAAGCGGATGTCTTGGCCTTCCAGCTTTTCCCAGGAAATCAGGCCCTGGTGGTGGGAAATGTCAATGCCCCGGACTTCATAGTTCCGGGCAAGCCAGGAAGCAGGCCAGAAGCCTGTAGCGCTGTGGGCGAAGCCCAAAGCCAGCAGCACAGCCACGGCAGCTGCTGTGATGTAGAAGAAGACCCGCAAGACTTCACCTCCTTAAGGAATACAGGATATTATTGTATCACAAAGAGATATTCCGGGAAATATCCCTATATTTGTGATAATTGTGACAAAGTCCCATGACACAGGAGGAGAAGGGGCATATAATGAAAAATATGAAAAGTTCCAATCGGACTGACGGAGGTATAGAAAATGGATGAATTCAGCGTATCCTTTCCCGGGGGAAAGAAAGTAGAGATCCACTATCAGGACTGGAATGTGATGACAGACCAGGCCGTGGAGGACGGGGGAGATGGGGTGGCCCCAAGCCCCTATGATCTGTTCATGGGCAGTCTGACGGCCTGTGCGGGAATTGTAGCCCTTTCCTTCTGCCGCAAGCGGGAACTGCCCACAGAAGGCCTGAAAGTCCGCCTGAAGCCGGATTATAGCGAAGAGGAGCATCGGACGGTCAAGGTGACCATCACTGTAGAGCTGCCGGAAGGCTTTCCGGAAAAATACAAGGGGGCCCTCAGCAAGGCTGTGGATACCTGCGCTGTGAAGCGGGCTCTGGCCAATCCTCCGGAATTCGAAACAGTGATCCTCTGACAAAGGCCCTTGACAAGCCTTTGCCGGAGGCATAAAATAGGGATGTATAAAGTAAATTCAATATTGCAGGAAATCCTATGAGCAAAGGTAAGTACCTCTTAGCGGAAGGGCCCAGAGAACCGGGGATGGTGGGATCCCGGTGCCGGAAGGAAGAAGGGAATGGATTTGTGAGGAGCAGGGGGAAAAGAAGGCAGGCCTTCCCATTATCCCAGGCCGTGGGTCTCACGTTACAGGGACAGGGTATGTTAGTACCTGGAAAAGGAACTGCGGCAGCAGTTTGAATTAGGGTGGCACCACGAGCGATCGTCCCTTCCCCGGGACGGCTCGTGGTTTTTTTATTGCCCTGGCTGCACTCCGGATTTCCTGCAGATAAGAAAGGAACCGTCATGAGCAATCTCATCTTCACCCCTGCCCTGGAGCAGGGGGAAGCCCTGTCAGAGGGCTTCGACTTCCTCCCCTTACGGGGAGAGATCCTGTATGACGCCAGCACCCTGGTAAATATCTTCCTCTGCCTGAAGGATCAGCATGAAAATGCCTTCCTCCTGGAAAGCGTGGAGAATGGGGACAAATGGGGACGGTATTCCTTCATCGCCCTGGATCCTGCTCAGCGCATCGAGGTCCGGGGAGGGGAGATCCGCATTAGCGGACAGGACCAGCAGGAAATGGTCATCCGGGATCAGGATCCCCTGGAATTTCTGGGAGAGGAGCTTTCCCGCTTCCGCAGCCCCCAGGTCCCCGGGCTGCCAAAGTTTGCCGGGGGGTATCTGGGGTATTTCAGCTACGATGCGGTGCGCTACGTAGAGCCCCGCCTCAAGGATGTTCCTCCCGATGACCTGGAGATTCCGGATATCCTCCTCTTCCAGTGCCGGGAGGTTGTGGCTTTCGATCATCTGACCCACAAACTGTCTATCATTGTGAATATTCCCGCCAAGGGAGATTATGAGGAGAACTACAGAGAGGGTACCCGGCGCATCCGGACCCTTCTGGATGAGGTGACCCGCTTCAGCTATGTCTACCGGGAGGAAAAGGATGCAGCAGAGCCCAGGGTCACCAGCAATATTAGCAGGGAAGAATACCTTGCCAATGTGGAAAAAGCCAAGGAATACATCAGGGAGGGGGATATCTTCCAGGTGGTCCTCTCCACCCGCTTCGAAGTCCAGGACCCTCCTTCAGCCTTCAGCATCTACCGGATGCTCCGCTCCACCAATCCTTCCCCATATATGTACTATCTCCAGACCAGGGAGTTCGCCATCAGCGGGGCCTCTCCTGAGATGCTGGTGAATGTGGAGAGCCGCAGGATCACCACCAAGCCTATCGCCGGAACCATCCGCCGGGGAGCTGACGAGGCGGAAGACAGGGTGAACCAGAACAAGCTCATCAATGATGAAAAAGAACGGGCGGAGCACACTATGCTTGTGGATCTGGGAAGGAACGATATTGGAAAGGTCTCCCGCTTCGGCACAGTGGAAGTCACCTCCCTCATGGAGATTGAGAAATATTCCCAGCTTTTCCACATCACCAGCCAGGTGGAAGGAGATCTCCGGGAGGATGTCTCCCTCATCGATGCCCTGAAGGCCGTCCTGCCGGCGGGGACCCTATCCGGAGCCCCTAAAGTCCGGGCTATGGAGATCATCGATGAGCTGGAGAAGAACAAGCGCTGCCTCTATGGGGGAACCATTGGCTACATCTCCTTCCAGGGAGACATGGATACCTGCATCGCCATCCGCACGGTACTGGTGAAGGGGGGCAGGGCCTATATCCAGGCTGGAGCCGGAATCGTCTATGACAGCGTAGGGGAAAAAGAATATATGGAATGCGAAACAAAGGCCAGGGCTATGATCCGGGCCATTAAGGAGGCAGGACGGCTATGATCCTCATCATCGATAACTATGATTCCTTTACCTACAATCTCTATCAGTATATCGGGGAGTTCTGCCGGGATGTCCGGGTCGTCCGGAACGATGCGATCAGCCTGGAGGAAATCCAGGCTCTGAAGCCCGCAGGAATCGTCATCTCTCCCGGTCCTGGCCGCCCTCATGAGGCAGGGATCACCCTGGATGTCATCTGCCGCTTCTACAAGGAGATTCCCATCCTGGGGATCTGCCTGGGCCATCAGGCCATGGGAGAGGCTTTTGGAGGAGAGGTTGTCCAGGCCAGGGAAATCGTCCATGGGAAGGCCAGCGAAGCCACCCTGGAAGGCAGCAGCCCTCTCTTCCGTCAGCTCCCGGGAAAAATCCAGGTCGGGCGCTACCATTCCCTGGCCCTGGCTGAGGAAAGCCTTCCAGAGAACTTTACGGTTACAGCCAGAACCCCGGATGGGGAGATCATGGCCATGGAAGACAGGGAGCATCCCCTTTATGGGCTGCAGTTCCATCCGGAATCAGTCCTGACCCGCTATGGCAAGCTGATGATCCGCAACTTCATCACCGAGGTTCTGAAACTTACCCCGGATACCCTGAAGCCCGCGGACATGCCTATCCCTGATCAGGAAAAGAACCTGCTGAAGGACTATCTCAAGAGGGTGGTCCGAGGAGAAGATCTCACAGAAGAGCAGGCTTCAAGAGCCATGGAGATCATCATGAACGATGAATCCACCCCGGCTCAGATCGCCTCCTTTATGACAGCACTTTCCATGAAAGGAGAGACCATCGGGGAGATAACTGGCTTTGCCCGGACCATGCGCCAGAAGGCGGCTGTGGTAGAAGGCCTGGAAGATGCCCTGGATATTGTGGGAACAGGGGGGGATATGCACCATACTTTCAACATTTCCACAACCTCCGCCTTTGTCCTGGCCGGGGCCGGAGCCCAGGTGGCCAAGCATGGGGGACGTTCTGTGAGCAGTTCCAGCGGCAGCGCCGATGTCCTGGAAAGCCTGGGGGTGAACATATCCCTGGAGCCAGCAGCAGTAAAGGGTCTGGTAGAAGAAGTGGGGGTGGGCTTCATGTTTGCCCCGGTCTTCCATCGTTCCATGCGTTTTGCCGCAGGACCCAGACGGGAGCTTGGCCTGCGGAGCTTCTTCAACATTCTGGGACCCTTGGCCAACCCGGCGGGAGCCCAGTACATCCTCATGGGGGTTTATGACCCGGCCCAGGTGGAAACCATGGGGAAGGTCCTGCTGAACCTTGGGGTGAAGGGGGGCATGGTGGTCCATGGGGCGGATGGCCTGGATGAAGTATCCACAACCGCAGAAACCATGGTCTGCGAAATGAGAGAAGGCCATCTCCGGACCTATGCCATCCGCCCGGAGGATTACGGGATTCCAAGAGCCGCACTGGAGGATCTCCGGGGCGGGGATGCCAGAGCCAATGCGGCCATCACCCGCAGCATCCTCTCCGGAGAGAAGGGCCCGAAACGGGATATCGTGGTCTTCAACAGCGGCTGCGCCCTATATGCCAGGGGACT
>CAYMDI010000021.1:0-17530 GCA_964389165.1 uncultured Eubacteriales bacterium
AAGCTGGTTGCGCGGGTTCGATTCCCGCTACCCGCTCCATTTTTTTGTCCCTGTGGCTCAGCTGGATAGAGCAACGGACTTCTAATCCGTAGGTCGGGGGTTCGAATCCCTCCTGGCACGCCAATGAAAAAAGATGATTCTTCCGAATCATCTTTTTTTGCATTCAGCCCTTTTCAAAGAGAGTTCTCCACCATCCGCAGGAGATGCCCCTCCAAGGCCCGGAAGCCAGTGAGGGTATAGGCCATATTCTGGAATTCCAGACATCCGTCTTTGAAGACAAAGGTGTACTTGGTTCCGCCGCTCAGGGTGAAATCCAGTGTATAGGTCTCTTTCGCCTGGAGCTCCACCTCTTCTGCCTCTTCCTTGGCTTCCCTTTCCCTGTCTGCTTCGCTGAGAGGCCGGACTCTCACTTCTTTGAGGGCATCGTATACCTCCTTGATTTTCTTTGCATCATCCAGGAAGCCGCTTGCAGTGGCTGAACCAGCATATTGCAGGCTGAGGTGGCTTACTGCACCGGCATAAAAATTTTCAGTAAAGAACCCCTTTTCCTGAGACTCAATGAAATCAAAGATCTGTACAGCCTCTTCCTCTGTCTTTCCGCAGCCTGTGGCTACAGCAGCCGTCAGCAGGATGATTGCAATCAGCAGTTTTTTCTTCATATTTTCAGGCCTCCCCCCTTGGCGATTTCTTTCGCACTACTGTTGCGAAAGGTTGGATACACTCCTATTTTATCCCTCAATGACAAAAATAACAAGTTCATTTATGTAATTTGTGTATTTAATCTCATTTTTATATATGCATTTCCTCTTCCACGGTCCTTGTGATATACTGAATTTACAGCGATTTTCACCACAAAGGAGGAAGCATATTGAGCAAGCGGAAGTATTCCTTAGGAGAAGAGATCTTCAATTCCACAAGCCATGGTATCGGTGCCCTTATCAGCCTGGCAGCCACCATCATCATGGCTGTCATTTCAGGAGGGAAAGGCAGCGCCCTTGGCGCCTTCGCGTCTGTAGCCTTCGGCCTGACCCTGATCCTTCTCTATACCTCATCGACCCTTTACCACGCAATCACTCATCCGGGAGCAAAGCGCATCTTTCAGATCCTGGACCATTGCACCATCTTCCTCCTGATTGCCGGATCCTATTCCCCCTATGCCCTTCTCACTGTGGGTGGCACCCCAGGCTGGGTCATTTTTGCCATCGTCTGGGTCAGCGCCCTCACGGGGATCATCCTTAATGCCATCGATCTGAAGCGCTTTGCCAGAATATCCATCGTCCTTTACCTGGCCATGGGCTGGGCAATCATCTTCTACCTCCCCATCCTCCTGGCGAATCTTGCGGCAGGGGGGCTGTGGCTCCTGATAGCAGGAGGCCTGGCCTACACTGGGGGAATTGTATTCTATCTGATCAAAAAAATCCCCTATTTCCACTCCATCTGGCACCTTTTCGTTCTGGCTGGCAGCATCTGCCACATTCTCTCTGTGATTCTCTTCGTCCTGTAGCCCTTTTGCAGCATAATAAAAAGCCTCAGCACTTGGCTGAGGCTTTTTTTATCTCTGATGCTATTTGACGATTTTGGTACCGGCATCCCCGACAACGGAATCAGTCAGGTTGTCCAGGGATGTGATGATCCCTTTACCGCCTTTGGAGACGAACTTCATAATGGCTTCCACTTTGGGACCCATGCTGCCCTTGCCGAACTGTCCTTCATCCAGATACTTCTGGGCGGTGGCCAGATCGATGGTCTTCAGGTTCTCCTGATCAGGCTTGCCGAAATTGATGGCTACGTGGCTGACATCCGTAGCGATGACCAGGTAGTCCGCATTCAGCTCTTCAGCCAGGAGTGCGCTGGCCAGGTCTTTATCGATAACGGCTTCGATCCCTTTGAGGAATCCGTTATCTTCAACAACAGGGATTCCCCCGCCGCCAACTGTTACAACGATGCAGCCTGCATCAATAAGGTCTTTCACTTCAGCCAGCTCCACAACATCCATAGGCTTCGGAGAAGCGACAACCTTCCTCCAGCCGCGGCCGGAGTCTTCAACCCAGCTTTCGCCTTTGGCCATAGCGGCTTTGGCTTCCTCTTCGCTGTAGAAAGCGCCCACTGGTTTGGTGGGATGCTGGAAGGCAGGATCATTCTTGTCTACCACTACCTGGGTCAGGAGGGTCACGACATTCTTGTCAACCCCTTCTTTTTTCAGTTCGTTACGGATGTTCTGCTGGATCATGTAGCCGATCAGCCCCTGGCTCTCGGCGCCGCATACATACAGGGGCATAGCAGGAACCTGGTCCCTTGCTGCTGCATTCTGCAGGAGGATGTTCCCCACCTGAGGCCCGTTGCCGTGAGCGATGACCACTTCATAGCCAGCCTTGACCAGTTTGACGATGCTTTTGCTTGCATTAAGCACGTTCTCCATCTGTTCTTCAATGGTTCCAGCCTGTTTGGGCTGGAGGATGGCGTTACCGCCCAGTGCAACCACTACTTTTTTACTCATGAGTTTACTCCTTCACAAAAAAATTCAAAGACATACGGCTTCATTCAGGGCATGTCTTTGTCTTTTAACAGTTTCATTATACTGATTCAGACAAAAATATGCAAGAAGAAAAGCCTTTAATTACAGGAAATGAACTTCCCTTCCGGATCTCCAAGGAGGAACTCCCCATCCCGGTAAGCGACCTTCCCCCGGAGGATGGTCAGGATGGGATATCCCTTCAGAAGAGTTCCATTGAAGGGGGTATAGTCTGCCGCTGTATGGACGATTTTATCCGTAAGCTCTACCACCTTATCCGGATCCACTACCACAACATCTCCATAGCTCCCAGGAAGGAGAGCCCCTTTTTTGGGATAGAGGCCGAACTTTTTGGCAGGATTCAGGGAAAGGAGCCTGGCCAGGTCTACGGGGTTCAGCTTCCCTTTTCCGACAGTTTCGCTAAAGAGGACAGGAAGAAGGGTCTCTGTTCCCGGAATCCCTCCATTGGTCTCATAAAAGGCGCTGCCATAAAACTTCTGGTGAGGGCTGTAGGCGCAATGATCTGTGGTCACAAAGTCAAAGGTCCCCTGATAAAGGTGCTGCCACAAAAGCTGGCGTTCTTCCTCTCCCCGGAGTGGCGGCTGCATGATGAAAAGCTGCCCGTCAGGACGCTGATAGACCTCTTTGTTCAGCATCAGGTAATGGGGGCAGGTCTCTGCAGTGATCTTCACGCCTCTGGCCTTGGCCCTGGCAATTACATCTCCCGTATAGCCGGAAGACACATGGACGATATGGGCGGAAACATCCATTTCCTCACAGAGCTCGATGATGCGTTCCACTGCATAAATCTCTGCCTGGCTGGGCCGGCTTTCCCCATGGTACTGATAGCCTGTACGGCCCTCTGCCTTCAGTTCCTTTGTCGCTTCAGCCACAATCTGATGATCTTCCGCATGGATGGTGACCTCCAGGCCGGCTTCTCTGGCCATGGCCAGGACCTTCCCGATCTCCTCGTACCCCATGATGAAGCCATAGGTGGTATACAGCTTCAGGCTATTGACTCCGTAGGCCCGGAAGGCCTTAAGGTCTTCCAGACTATATGGGGTATCCCCGGAAAGGGTCATGTGCACTGTGAAATCTGTAAAGTTATGGCCAAGGGCTTCCTTGACCCGATAATCCAGAGCCTGGGGCAGGGTTAAGCCTTTCCTGGGCTCGGCATAATCCACCACCGTAGTCACCCCTCCGCAGAGGGCTGCCCTGGATCCTGTTTCGAAATTATCTATGGTATAGACTTTTTCTATAGGCATCTTATAGTGGACATGAGCATCGATGATGCCGGGCATGACGATCTTCCCGGACACATCCAGGACCTCCTCACCGGGAAGGGGAGTCAGAGACTCCCCCACTTCCTTGATAAGATCCTTCTCAATGCGCAGATCGCCTGTGAGCATCCGGTCTTCCAGAACGATGGCGCCGCCTTTCAGCAGAATTCCCATAAGGCTCCCTTTCCGGCTCCTAGTAGCCGATTTCCTTCAAGGCTTTAGCCAGGCCTTCAGAGGTGGGTTCCACCTTGATAGGCTCCCCGGCTGCTTCGATGGCATGGACAACGTCCTTCAGTCCGTTTCCGGTTACTGCACAGACAACAGTCTCATGCTTCTTGATGACGCCCTTGGCAACAAGCTTCCGCAGGCCGGCCATTCCAGCGGAACCTGCAGGCTCTCCGAAGACTCCGGCATGTTTTCCCATGAAGCGCATGGCATCCATGATTTCCTCATCCGTTACAGTCTCCCAGACGCCATTGGATTTTTCAACAGCTCGCAGGGCTTTGACAGCATTCCGGGGAACCCCTACGGCGATACTGTCTGCCAGGGTGTTTTCCTCTTCAGGCTTCCATTCTCTTTTTTCCATCCATGCATGGGCCAGAGGCGCACAGCCTTCTGCCTGGATTCCGGCAACCCGGGGCAGCTTGTCGATGAAGCCGGCTTCATAGAGATCCACATAGCCCTTGTAAGCTCCGGCGATGGTGCAGCCATCCCCTACAGAGAAGACGATCCAGTCCGGCACTTCCCAGTTCATCTGTTCGCAGGTCTCGATAGAGACAGTCTTCTTCCCTTCTACGCAATAGGGATTGACCGCAGCGTTGCGGTTGTACCAGCCATACTTCTCAATGGCTTCTGCAGAAAGCTTGAATGTCTCTTCGTAGGAGCCCTGGACGCTCATGACATTGGCGCCGAAAATCTTCAGCTGGGCCACTTTCCCCTGGGGAGCACGGCCGGGAACGAAGATGACGGATTTGATCCCCACCGCAGCGGCATTCCCTGCAGTAGAGGAGGCTGCATTTCCTGTGGAAGAGCAGCAGATGACCTCTGCCTTCTCTTCCAGGGCTTTGGCCACAGCAATGGCAGAAGCCCGGTCCTTCAGTGAGGACGTTGGGTTGATGCCGTCATCCTTCACATACAGAGTATCCAGTCCGATCTCTTTAGCCAGGCCATCTGCCTTGTACAGAGGGGACCAGCCCACTCTGAGTTTGCCTTTGGGTCCGTCTTCTTCTACAGCCATGAAGGGCTCATAGCGCCACATATCATAGTTCTTGTTGTTCTTCAGGCTCTCTTTGGAAACCTTGGTCTTGATGTATTCATAATCATAGATCACGTCCAGAATCCCCAGGGAAGGCCCGCAGACATCACAGGTATATCTCCCCTTTTCCGGAGCATAGTGCTTCCCGCAGTTCACACACTCTAAGTACTTGACGTTTTTCATAAATATCCTCTCCTTCAAAATTGATGGCTTACTGATACATTATATCATAGAATCCGGAGCTGTTTCCACAAAAAGAAAAGAAGCCCGAAGGCTTCTTTTCAATCAGTGCTCACAGGCCGGAAGCTTCCGGTCCAGGGGGATTGGCACTGTCAGCAGCATATTACTTGCTTTCTGTGTAAAGCTTGTCGATGTCCAGCTTGCCGCTCTTAACATCTTCAATGACTTTTTCCATTTTAGGCTTGATTTTTTTCGCTACTTCCATGTCTGCATTGTAGACCATGGTGATGACATCATCAGCGATTCCGAAGATGTAGTTATCCCCTTCAAAGGAGCCTTCATAGATGTAACCCACTACGTCCAGGAGCGCAAAGGCCAGGGAGGCGTTTGCAGAGCAGGCTACGTTTTCCTTGTACTGTGCGAATGTGCTGTTTCCAAGGTTCGCCCCTACAGAAATCTTACCCAGATCTTTTGTAGCTTCAAAGCCGCCACGGGAGGAAGCATTGGCATAGGAGAGGATGATATCCGCGCCCTGCTGGATGAAGGTGATGGACTGCTCTTTCATTTTGTTGGCATCGTCCAGGCTGCCTGTGAAGGCTGTTACTGTTTCGATGCTCTTATCAGCATAGTTCGCGCCGATGACAAACCCTTCAATGATTGTTTTGAAGGCAGGGATCTCGATTCCGCCGATGCCCCCGATTTTCTTAGCGCCGATTTCCTGGGCGATATAGGCGGAAGCCACACCCTGGAGGAAGCCCTGTTCCACACCGTCAGCGATGACTCCGGCTACGTTAGAGCCATTGCCAAGCTTGGTTGTACGGTCAGAACTGGTGATCAGGAAGAAGGTGTCAGGATACTCAGCAGCCACTTCCTTTACGGCATCTGTGAACTGTGAGCCGTTGGCGATAATTACGTTGTATCCGTCTTTCGCATAAGTCCGGATAATCTGGAGATACTGTGCAGCCTGGGTATTTTCATTGTAGGCTGTTTCAGCATCGTATTTTGCTGCAATTGCAACAAGCCCTTCATAGCTCCGCTGGTTCCAGCCGCCATCATTGATGGTGCCGGTGAGGGCCAGAGCGACTCTCAGGTCCTCAAGACCCGTGTTCTCCTGTTTTTCTTCTTCCCCACAGCCCGTTGCAATGAGGCCAGCCAGGAGCATAAGTCCGATAATCAGCAGTTTTTTCATGTGTTTCCTCCTTTGTTGTCTGGGTTTGTACAAATTTCTCCCATCTCTCCACAGCCTTCCTGCAGGCGATTCCCTTTCAGGTAATAAAAAAGACATTGGAAGCTTGCGCTGGCAGTGTCTCTCTCCGTCAGCCTCAGGCATCCAGGCTTTCAGGTAATAAAAAAGACATTGGAAGCTTGCGCTGGCAGTGTCTCTCTCCCTGTGCCTCGGTTACCCGGGTCGGCGTGCGGTTCAATTGTATGGCATTATTCCCCTATGCCATCACTAGGATATTTGCTTATGTACATTCTATCTGTTTTCCCTGGATTTGCAAGAGGAAAATGTAAATATTTTCAAAAAAAGGAAAGAAGCCATTGGGCTTCTTTCCAAAAAAGGAGGTAGGCATGCTAAAAACTTTTCCATTGTCTTTTCTTGAGTGAGAAAGTACCTGCTTTTATGGAAAGGTCATCAGCAAATCGTTGAATCTGATCCGCCACAGCCCTTTCATCCATCATTGTGAGACGCCCCTCCTCCAGTAGGATGCGGCCGTCTACCATGACCAGCTCCACATTCTTGTTGCCAGAGCTGTAGATCAGGGTTGAAACGGGATTATGCATGGGGATCGCCTTGAGGTCCAGACGGGGGTTGAAGATAAACAGATCTGCCTTCTTCCCGGTCTCCAGGGAGCCGATTTCCTGCTCCAGACCCAGGGCCTTTGCCCCTTGTATGGTAGCCATCTCCAGAACCTTCTCCCCAGAAATGATGGTGGGGTTCCTGTGATGGACTTTCTGTAATAGTGCGGTAAGCTTCAGGAGCTCAATGAAATCATTGCTGTTATTGCTGGCTGCCCCATCCAGGCCCAGACCTACACTGATCCCTTCCTGGTTCAGCCTGGGTACAGGAGCGACTCCTGAAGACAGATACATATTGCTGGCAGGATTGTGGGAGACGCTGGCCCCGCTCTCCTTGATCCGCCGGATGTCGTCTTCTGTCAAACATACACAATGGACCATAATCAGGCGGCTGTCTAATAGACCCGCTTCCTTGAGATAGGTGATCTCATCCGTCTTATGGAGATCCAAAGCAGACTCCCTGTCAAATTCCGTCTCCGAAACATGAATGGAAACCAGAAGCCCCAGCTCATCGGACAGACGCTTCAGCAGAGCCAGAGATTCTCCTGAATTACTCCACATGGCTGCAGGGGCCAAGGCGATTTTAATCCTGCCATTCTCTGTATTGTGATGCTTCCTGTGTAATTCGCGGACAGCCTTCTCTACATCTTCCAGGTTCTCCAGCATAGCCGGATAGACCCCGTACTGGATGCCAGTATCTACCCAGCCCCGGCCCAGGAAGCCCCGGATTCCCAATTCCTTCATAGCCCGGATAATCCCTTCATCGAGATTCTCCGTCCCTTCAGGATGAGCATACATGTAGTCAAAGGTTGTCGTCACCCCGCTGTGCAGACCCTCTATGAGCCCTCCAAGGGCTGCATAATAACAGTTTTCCTCTGTGAGGTAGGGGGTGCTTGGGAAGGTCATGAACTCCAGCCAATCCTTCAGGACCATGTCATCTCCAAGACCCTTCAGGAGGACCTGGAAGAGATGGTTGTGGGTATTGACCATACCAGGGAAGACGATCCTTCCCGTTCCATCCAGAATCCTGTCCGGGTGGGGATACCGGGCTTCCAGCAACGCTGTTGGCCCGATGTCCGCAATCCGGTCATCCTGAATATATATGGCATGTTCATAAAGAACCTCCCTGTCCGGATTCATGGTGACCAGACAGGTGTTTTTAATCAGGATCGTCATAAGAACCTCCCGGGTCTAGTTCTTGCCGTTTACATTCCCCATAGTCAGGGCCATCAAGGCCTTGATGGTGTGGAGGCGGTTTTCAGCTTCGTCATAGATGGCAGACTGTGGCCCGTCCATGACTTCGCTGGTCACTTCGATATCTCTGTCCGCAGGCATGCAGTGCATATAGATTGCGCCAGGTTTCCCCAGGGACATTCTTCTGCTGTCTACAATCCAGCCCGGGTTTTCTTCAATCATCTTAACCCCTGCTGCTTCATCATCTCCTACTGTCATGATGGGACCCCAGCCTTTTGCATAGATCACATCTGCATCCTTGCAGGCTTCATCCATATCATGGACGATTTCGAATTTAGAGCCGCTGGCCTCTGCATTCTTTCTGGCATGCTCCAGCGCTACAGGCAGAAGGTCGAATTTTTCAGGATGAGCCAGGGTGACATCCATCCCGGTTCTGGTCATCAGCTCTACCAGGTTGTTAGCCATGGAAAGAGGACGCATATAGTTGCCGGCAGAGGTCCAGGAAATCACGAATTTTCTGCCTTTGAGGTTCGTTCCGAATTTTTCACGGATTGTCATGAGGTCAGCCAGGGCCTGGGTAGGATGCCAGATATCGCACTGCATGTTGTATACAGGAATGTTGCTGTGTTTGGCCAGCTCTGCCATCCACTGATGTCCGCCTACCAGGGTGTTCCGGACGCCGATACCATGACCCATGCGGGCCAGGACGTCAATGGTGTCTTTGGCTGTCTCTCCGTGGTCGATCTGGGTTGCTTTTGGGGTCAGGTAGTTTCCATGGCCTCCCAGCTGGGTGATCCCGCACTCAAAGGCATTTCTGGTTCTTGTGGATTCTTCGAAGAATAACATGAACAGGGACTGGGCTCTGCAGATATCATCATGATAGCGGCCTAAGGTGTTGTCCAGCTTCAGACGCTCTGCGGTGATGAGAAGGGTCTCAATTTCCTCATTGCTCCAGTCCGCTGTTGATAACAGGTGTTTTCCTCTCAGTTGTGATTTCATTACGCAAACCTCCTATATTAATATTTATCTGATATTGCCATAGCCAGCAGGGCATAATACTCTGCAGACCTGACATATTCATCGACACTTATCTTCTCCCTGTCCGAATGACAGAGCTCCTCCACGGATGGACCGAAGCCCACTGCAGGAATTCCGTATTTTCCGCAGAGAGAAGTGGCATTGGTGCTGAAGGGCCATACTCCCGCTTTCCCTTTCCGTCCGAAACAGGCTTCATAGGCATCAAGGCCAGCCTGTATCAGGGGGTGATCCTCTTCCAGGATCCAGGATGGGAAATAGTCGACTGCTTCCACATCGTATCCCTTCCAGGTCTTGAAGCGTTCCACTTCTATCACAGCTTTGCTTCCTTCTACCTGATCCAGGAGAGGCTTCAGTTCCAGAAGAAGCTCCTCTTGAGTCTCCCCGCAGGTCATGCGCCTGTCAGCATAAATTGTGACTTCCCCTGGGATCGTATTGTTGGATGGGGTATGGCAGACCACATTGGTCACTTCGATCGTCCCCTTCCCCAGATAGGGATCCTCACCCAGCTCATTCATGGCATCGATGCCTTGAATGATGGGCAGGGCCTTGACAAGGGCATTCAAGCCGGTATGGGCTACGCTGGCATGGGCCGCCAGGCCGGGAACGGTAATCTTGATCATTGCGCGTCCTTTATGCCCGCGAATCACTTCCATCTCGCTGGCCTCTGCAACGACTACTGCATCGGGACGGATGTCAGGGTTCACTTTCGTCATTTCTTCCAGGCAGGAACCTTCCACGTCTTCTTCTGACAGAGATCCAGATACCCACATGGTGATCTTATCAGTCAGGCCCAGTTCCTTCACGGCACGGCCTGCCCAGACGATGGCTGCCAGGGGGCCCTTGTCATCCACTGTTCCTCTGCCCCAGATAAAGCCATCCTGCAAGGCGCCGGATAAAGCAGGCTGCTCCCATTTTTCCGGATCCCCTAGTTCCACCGTATCGATATGGGCATCATAGAGCACCGTTACCGGTCCGCTCCCTACCAGGCCCAGGCAGTTGCCAAGGGCATCGATACGAACTTCGTCATAACCATATTCCTTCATTTTCCCGGCAAGGTATTCAACCGCCTCTTTTTCTTCATAGGTCACGCTTTTGATCCGGATGAATTCCTGAAGGAATGTGACCATATCATCCTTATGTTCTGCAAAATATCCTTGTAGCTTCGATACGATTTCTTTCAATTCCTCACCGCCTTGCCTTATTCGGGCCGGGGCGCCGGAGCGCCCCTCCCGTCATCGTTGCTTCTTTTTACTTGATCAGATCATAAACGTCCAGTTTGCCGCTTTTCATTTCGTCAATGACTTTCTGGACTTTGTCTTTCACCTTCTGAATGGTTGGTTCAGTGGTGCTCATGGCCAGGGATACAACCCCATCATCTACACCGAAGATATAGTCTTCCCCGGCAAAGGTGCCATCATAGACATAGCCTACTGTGTCTACGAAAGCCTGGGAAAGCTTGATGTTCCCGGAGGCTGCAAGGTTGTTCGCATAGTTTGTGAACATCTGCTTGCTGGCATTTGCCCCAATGGACAGGGTGCCTGCATTGCCCATGGTAGCTTCATAGCCGCCTCTGGTGGCTGCATTGGCGTGTGAAAGGACAACTGTGTTCCCCTGCTGAATGAAGGTCAGAGCCTGTTCTTTCAGCTTGTTCACATCGTCGGTGCTCCCTGTGAAGGCTTGTACCACCTGGATGCTCTTGTCAACATAGGCTACCCCAAGGTCATATCCTTCCAGCGTCTTTTTGAAGGCGGGAATTTCAACCCCTGCTACGGCAGCGACTTTCTTACTGCCCTGTTCCTGGGCCAGGTAGGCCGCAGTCACACCCATCAGGAAGCCCTGCTCGATTCCGTCCCCGATAACCCCGGAGACATTGGTCCCGTTGCCGAATTTGGCTGTTACGTCTGTACTGGATACCAGAAAGACAGTATCCGGATACTCAGCAGAAACTTCCTTCACTGCGTCCAGGAACTGTGCGCCGTTGGCAATGATGACATTGTAGCCGTCTTTTGCATAATTCCGGATGGACATGTTGTACTGGGCTGCCTGTACGTTTTCCAGGTATGCGGTCTGAGCGTCATACTTGGCGGCAATCCCGATCAACCCTTCGTAGGCGCTCTGGCTCCAGCCCCCGTCATTGATGGGGCCTGTAAGGACCAGTGCCACCTTGAGGTCTTTGACCCCTTTGTCTCCCTCTGCCTCTTTTTCACCGCAGCCTGCTGCAAAAACAGCTGCAAAGAGGAGAGCGACAAGAATGATGGTCTTCTTCATGTGAATCCTCCTTTTTCTTGGTATGTGAATTATTCTTCCGATTCATACCCTAAATCAGTTATTTGCTCTCATCGTAGAGCTTCTGGATATCGATCTTCCCGCTCTTCACATCAGCGATGATCCCTTCGATTTTGGACTTGACTTTGGCAATTGTGGGCTCCGATGGGCTGAAGCTCATGGTCACGATGCCTTCTTTGACCCCATAAATGTAGTCTGTTCCTTCAAAGGTTCCTTCGAAGACCTTCCCGGCCACATCCAGTACGGCAAATGAGAGATTCACGTTGCTGGAGGCTGCCAGATTCTTTGCATAAGTATTATAGGCTACTGTCCCGGCATTAGCTGCGATAGACAGCTTCCCTAAGGTCTGTGTAGCTTCAAAACCCCCTCGGGAGGCTGCATTGGCATGAGACATGACAACCCCTGCACCCTGCTGGACAAAGGTGATTGCCTGTTCTTTCATCTTATTCGCATCATCCAGGCTGCCAGTGAAGGCTGTCAGGACTTCGAGATTCTCATCTACATACTTGGCGCCCAGGATATAGCCTTCTACTGTTGTTTTGAACGCTGGAATCTCAGTCCCCCCGATTCCGGCCACTTTCGTCATACCAAGCTCTTTGGCCAGATAAGCAGCAGCTACTCCCTGCAGGAAGCCTTGCTCTACACCGTCTCCAATGACCCCGGCTATATTTTCCCCGTTACCGATCTTCGCGGTCCTGTCTGAGCTTGTTACCAGAAAATAGATATCCGGATATTCAGCTGCGACTTCCTTCACTGCATCGGTAAACTGTGTTCCGTTAGCGATGATGACATTGTAGCCATCTTTGGCATAATTCC
The DNA here is from genome assembly GCA_964389165.1 of uncultured Eubacteriales bacterium. Lineage (GTDB taxonomy): Bacteria > Bacillota > TC1 > TC1 > TC1 > CAYMDI01. Next base: position 12,362 of record CAYMDI010000021.1, read on the forward strand.
GGATCACCAGATTGTACTGGGCCGGCTGTGTGTTCTCATTGTAGGCGATTTCAGCATCATATTTAGCCTGAATCGCAATGAGGGATTCATAGCCTCTCTGGTTCCATCCGCCGTCGTTGATGGCGCCTGTCAGGGCAAGAGCCACTTTCAGGTCTTTAATGCCTGATTCTTTTTCTTCTTCCTGGCTGCATCCTGCTGCTGTAAACACCAGCAAAAACATCGCCGCGATCATTAGTAGTTTCTTCATTTTCTTATCCCCCTTATTTTTTTGTGACAGGGTGAAAGGGCTGCAAATAACTGTCTGCTGCCATTGCCCCCGGCCCTGAGGCCGGAGGCATGGCATCATTCTTCTCCCTTGAGGCCAGGCCTCCGGAAGAAATACTGTTATTCAGTTGTACCGATCGACCTTTGACATCGCATATTGCTCTATGGCAGTCTACTTTTCAGGTACCAGTTTGTCCAGATCGATTTTGCCGCTGACCAGATCATCAGCAATCTCTTCCATCTCATCCAGGACATCCTGAGGCACTTTGTCTTTCAGATACTTGCTGTAGGTGAAGCCGACAATATCGTCTTCCAGACCCATAAGCTGGTATCCGACTTTGAATTCTCCTTCAGCGATACGCTCAACAGCAGTGTAGATGGCGGTAGCCATGTCTGCAGTAGCGCAGGCGATGAGGCTCTTCTGATAGGAATCATATTCCGCAGCGATGGAAGCGATGGCATAGATGCCCTTCTCTTCTGCTGCTACATAGCCGCCGACTCCGGCGTGGTCTGCATCCACCATGATCATGTCAGCACCCTGAGCGATGTATGCGATAGCCTGCTCTTTTACAGCGTTGGCATCATCGAAGTTCCCTGTCATAGCTGTCAGGACTTTGATGGAGGGTTTCACATATTTGGCCCCTGCTTCGAAGCCAGCCAGGTCATTGGCGATTGGGGGAATAGCCATCCCGCCAATGCCGCCGACAACGCCGGTTTTAGACATCATGGCAGCAAATGCCCCCTGAAGGAAGCCAGCCTGCCTGTAGTTGTTATTCAGCGAGCTGAGGTTCTCCCCGTTTGTGATATTGGTGCTTGTTACAATGAAGTTGATATCCGGGTAGTCTTTGGCTACTGCGGTGATCGCATCCCCGAATTCAGCGCCGTGGGCGATGACCACATCATTGCCATCTTTTGCATAGTTGCGGATGGCCTGCTCATAGCTGGTGGGCTTCACATTCTCAATATAGGTGATTTTGGCTCCAAGCTTCTCTTCCATCTGAACCAGGCCGTTATAGGCTGTCTCATTCCATCCGCCGTCATTCTTGGCTCCGGACATGACCAAGGCTACAGAGATATCGCTTTTCTCCTCATCCTGTGCGCATCCTACAGCAAAGAGCGCTGCAAGAATCATAAATACGGCTAAAAATCCTTTTTTCATCATCTTTCCTCCTTCTTTGAGTCAACTATTGATGCAAAGTCGATTTTTACTCCTGCCCCGGACTCCCCGGGGCCTCCCTCCTACCTCCTTACATTTTGATTCTATTGATGCTTCTGCTCTGTATCCAATCACGCTTTCCAGGAGCGCTCATCCGGAAAAGCGAAATTACCTAGTGATCCCGGAGAGGGGATTTGTCGAAGATGAAGTCATTGTCATATTCCTTCTTCATCTCCTGCCATTTCTCCCGGCCGTATTTGGTCATTAGTACAGCTTCACCTACACCAAGCCCAAGTCGCTTCACATTGTCCAGACCCACTTCATCTTCAATGACGCCCTGAGCCTTCTTGTCCTTGGTCCAGACTGTGCCGCCGTTATAGCAGCCGCCCAGCCCGCCGAAAGCCAGCATCTCATGCATCAGGAAGAAGTTCAGAATGTTCATATTCACCATTTCCTGACCGCCATGGCGGGTTCCCCCTGTGGCGATAGCCGCTCCGATCTTATTCTGGAGCATGCCCGGATAAACGATGTAGATCGGGCGGAGTCTGTTGAATACAGCCTGGAGCTGGGCTGATACGTTCATGTCATAGACAGGGGAGGCCACAATGATGGCATCCGCTTCCACAATCTTCTGTTCCAGCTCCTGGAGATCATCCTGAATCACGCACATGGCTTTGTTCCGCATGCAGTAATCGCAGTGGACGCAATAAGCGATCTTCTTCCCTCTGACACTCCAGATTTCCGTCTCGATTTCCGGCAGTCTGGCCGCTTCAGCCAGGGCCTGTTCCAGAGCGAACAAGGTTGCCCCTTTTCGCGGGCTGCCGCTGATTCCAAGAATCTTCATTATATTTCCTCCCTTTTTTTCAATATCCCAGATATTTCTTCTTTATCCGCCGGGATGCCCTGTATAGGGGTTCCCAAAGCATCTGTAATGGCATTGAGGACAGCTGGTGCGGATGGAACCACAGCGCATTCGGAAATGCTCTTCGCTCCATAAGGTCCTCCTGTATCCCCTTCCTCGATGAAGTCCACCTGGATTGGAGGCATCTCATCAGCCTTGTAGATCTTGTATTTTTTCAGGCTGTTCTCCTGAAGCCGGCCTTTCGCGTCAAATGTCATCTTCTCGCTGAGAGCATAGCCAATACCCATATGGACTCCCCCATGGAGCTGGCCCTCAATACCCATGCGATTGATCACCACCCCGGCATCATGGACAGCGACATAATCCACTACCTTGACCTCTCCGGATGCCCTGTCTACTTCCACCTCGGCAAAATGGGCGCCATAGGAGCTCCGTCCGCAGGGATTGTGATGGCTCACCGTGGCCAGCAGTTCCTTTTGAAGGTTCTTCTGTGCATACATGGCTATATCCCCCAGGTTTCCAAGAACCTCTTGCCATTTCATGACCTTGCCGTTTTTCAGAGAAAGGACTTCAATAGGGGAATTATAGACCAGGGCCGCCACTTCAAGAATCTGTTCCTTCATGGACAGAGCCAGCTTTCTGGCACCCTCTCCTTCCACAAAGATCCCTCTGCTTGCATAATCCCCAAGATTCCAGGGGCAGGTTTCCGTGTTGACTTCTGTGCTTTCAATATCTTCCACCCGGACCCCCAGGCTTTCTGCCAGAATCATCCGCTGGGCGGTAAGGGAGCCATTGCCCATATCATGGGCTGCGGACCAGTAGTTGAAGGTCCCATCCTCATTAAGGCGGAGGATCAGATTAATCAGATCCTGGTGAGCCGGGAAGACCCCGCTGCCATGGGAGCCGATGCCGATTCCCATACCCCGGAGGGTAGGTCCGGCTGCAGCATTATGCCTGGCGATCTCTTCCTTGCGGCTATCCCAGCGGAACATCTCCATACCGCGTTCCATGCAGGCTGCCAGTTCTGGATTCCCGAAACTCTCCCTGTCCACTTCCTCTTTGCGGATGATGTTCTTGAACAGGAGGGCTGCAGGATCCATTCCCAGCTCCCGGGCTACGTGATCCAGATGGAGCTGCATTCCCAGAAAAGCCTGGGGCGATCCGTAACCCCTCATGGCCCCGGCAATGGGCAGGTTGGTGAGAACAGGAGAGCCTGTAAAGCGAAGGGGGAATTTGTATGCCTTGAATAGCTTATGGCTCATGGCTCCTACCACGTTCATAGCAGACCCCACATAGCCCCCCGTGTTGGTAAGGATATGGAAGGAGGAGGCCACGATAGTCCCATCATTCCGGACTCCTGTACGAATCTGTACAGTCGCTCCGTTCCGGGTCCTGGAGGCCACCATATTCTCCTTCCGGGTCAAAGCGATACGGACAGGCCGGCGGATCGCTATGCTGGCCCCGGCAGCAACCAGTTCCGTCACTACTTCAAGCTTGCTTCCGAAGGCTCCCCCCAGGGTTGGCTGGATGACCCGCACCTTATGGTAAGGTAGCTTAAATACATCTCCTGCCAGCACCCGGACTGCAAAGGTGTTCTGGGTAGAAGCGTAGATCGTCAGCTTGCCAGCCCGCCAGTCTCCAATGACTGTGTGTGTCTCCATGGGGACCTGGCTGACCATAGGGATCTTATATTTGTCTTCAATTATCATGTCGGAACTTTGGATCAGTTTCTCTATTTCATCCTCTGGGATACCCACTGTAATGGTGGCGATTCTGTTCTCCAGCCCTTCATGGACCCGGGGGCTTCCTTCTGCTACAGCTTCTTCTTCATCAAAGACTCCTGGCTTCTCCTCATACTCCACAGCAATGAGTTTCAGGGCTGCATCTGCAGCAGGGAGGCTTTCTGCCAGGATTACGCCGATGCGGTCGCCCACAAAGCGGGGTTCCTTGCTGAGAACGGTTTCACTTTTAATGATTCCATGGTCTTTGAAGCGCAAAGCGCTGTTATATGCTGTGTCAGGAAAATCCTCTGCTGTGAGGATCCGGATGACCCCAGGAACCTTAAGAGCCTCTTGGGTGTGAATCGCCTTGACCCGGCCTGCAGCAACTTCCGAAAGGATGAGCCGGCCATGAACCATGCCGGGAAGCTTCAGGTCTCCAGTGTAAAGGGTTTCTCCCGTTGCCTTCGGCAGGGCGTCTGTAATCGGTACGGATGATCCGATGATGGATTTCATCTTACTTCCCCTCCTTTACTTTCACCGCAGCCAGCTGGACGGCTTCGACAATCTTCACATAACCGGTACAGCGGCAGAGATTGCCCTTCAGGGCTTCCCTGATTTCTTCTTCCTCTGGTTCAGGCTCCCTGTCCAGAAGGGCCTTTGTGCTCATGACCATCCCTGGGGTGCAGAAGCCGCATTGGACAGCTCCAGCCTCCACAAAGGCTTCCTGAATGGGATGAGGCTTATCGCTGTTCCCCAGGCCCTCAATCGTGAGGATCTGCTTTCCTGCCTGGAGATGGGCCTTCAGGCTGCAGGAATTCTTCGCTGTGCCGTCAATGATCACCTTGCAGGCTCCGCAGTCTGAAGTGCCGCAGCCTTCTTTGGTGCCTGTAAGGCCCAGAACCTCTCGCAGGACATAAAGTAGGGTCCAGCTCTCATCCAGCTCCAGGATATATTCTTTATGATTAATGTCTAAGATGCATTGTGTCATGGTCGATCCCTCAATTCTGTTCCGGCCTGAGCCAGGACTTCGGTGTCTCCTTAGCTGAAGTATCCAAGGTAATTCTGGGTGTCATCTGTTTCCTGGAAGGCCTTCACCACCTTGCCTGTAAGGCAGCGGGTGGGGCAGACGCTGAGGCAGGCACTGCAGTTCCTGCAGAGGTCCCGGT
>CAYMDI010000022.1:0-16522 GCA_964389165.1 uncultured Eubacteriales bacterium
GCCGCCGCCAGGACGCCGCCGCACTGGCTAGGGATCCGGCACTCGCACAACCAGCGGGAGACCCCGCCCACATAACGGGCAGACGGGCAAGCATTCGCGGCGTCTTGAGTGAATAACGGATATTCGCGATTGCCCCATTTCGGGATCGTGCGCTCCAGATATGCGGCCAGCTTTTCAGAGATAATTTGCTTAGTCATGATCAACCCCTTAAATAATTTGCGCGACGGTGTAGCCCATTGCGGCGAGACGGTCCAGGCCGGAAATATAGTAAATATCCCGTGGCCCGTTATCATCACCATTTGCAAAACGCATTCCACGGGCGGCGATCTGGTCTTCTAATTTCTGCATGGCGGCGGCCCGTTCGGCTTTTATCTCGTTGCGCAATTTCGCCACGGCTAAATATTCCGGGGTGGCGCGCTTCCGGCACTCGGCCACGTATTCGGCCCAGGGCATACCCTCAGAGCTGATCCCCAGGTTCGGCAATTCCGGGAGGGTGTATTTCTTGTAAATCGCGGCGGCCTTTTTTAACCACTTGTCGCCGTCTTCTGGGCGGTCGCAGTGATCGAACATGCGGACCCCGTCCACGATCAAACAGCTAAGCGCGGTTTCCAGTCGCTGCCCCGTGGCGGATTTGAAGCCCTCCACGTCGGACACGTTCACCAGGACGCGGGCGTCTGAGTAATGGGCGCTTACCTTGGCGGCGACGTCTCCAGCGTGGGGGCCGGACTTGCGCACCACGGCCCAGGCGGAAATCTGTTTTCCGGCGGCGGTGCGGCTCACGTATTGCGGGGATTTAGTAATCATTTTTATGGTCTCCAGGTTCGGGGCGGTGTTGCCCTATGCCGCTAACTGTAGCGACACCTAAAACCGGTGTCAAACAGTTTTGAAAAACTTTTTGACCGATTCGCCAGGGCGGCGGGGAAAGGAACCGGGCCTGATCCTTTTGACGCGACGCGCACGACACCCCCGCCCACGCCTACACGGGGGGCCGGCCGGCGGCGGTACTTTGGACGGCTCGCGTCTACAAAAATTTCGGCCGCTTACTTTGGAGATCTCGCAGGCTGAAAGCCACTGGCGGGGGATTCTGGGAAAAGCTGGAGGGCGGGCTTACTTTGGAAACCCGGCAGGCTGAAACCCGCCGGGCAGATCGAGAAGGGATTACGGTTTGCGCGGGGGGCGGCTCGGCCCGATCCCATCCGGGTCAGGGTAGGGCTGGTAGCCACCGACGTGGAAACCGCGCTCGTTCAGCTGCTCCTCCAGCGGCGACTCCCCATCTCTACGGCTCCGACTTGCCGGCGGCACCGGCTTTGTGGGTTCAGCAGGGGTAACGTCTCCGATCGCCGCTCTCAGCACGGCCGGGTCCATTCGCTGACGACTGCCATTCAGCACCAGGGGGCCCAACCCTCGGGCCGCATTGCCCCACAACATGGCATGGGTCTCCTTGGCATTGTCCACACCACCGCAGCGCATGCCATAAGTGTCACGGAGATGGCGCATCGCCGCCCAGGATAACCGCTGCTGCCCAGGCTGGCTCCACTCGGCCAGCGGCACTACACGAAAACCAGTGCGCAGACAGTCCGGGCAATCGGCCAATGGCGCCGCCTTGCAGCTGGGGCAGAGTACCGGCATGAAGTCTCTCAGGTTCTCCCAGTCCAGATCCGTTTCCGGGTTAACGGCCCGCAGTTCGTTATCGGGGATGTCCTGGAACACCTCACGCGCCCAAATCGGCACACTCCCGTCAGGCCTGGCGCTAGTTGCTATCCAGAGCACCCGGTTAGACCGCGCCTGAGTGGACATAGAGATCACGGTCTCCTTACCATCGTTACCACCCTGCCAACCTCCCACCAAGGCCAGCTCATGCTGGCAGTGCCGGCACTCGATACCGCTGCGACGGTGGAACACGTTGAACGCTCCGCAGTCCGGGCAGATCACCTGCCAGTTCTCGCCCCGCATAAGTTTCGTCCCGCCCTGCTGGCGACGGGAGACGGAGCGCACCATCCCCTGGACGGCGTTATCCTGGGCCAGGCGCTGCGCTGCCAGTTTCCGATTGCTGTATGCGATCGCAAGGGCCGCAACGGCCAGGGCGGCCAGGATAATGAGCAGGCCAAAATACGGGCTATGGATGATCGAGTTTTCCATGGTCAGGTCCTTAATGTTTGGTGGTGTTCGGCGGGACAGGGGCGAAAGCCTGCTCCGCATCGTCAGAGTGGAAGGCCTCCTGGGCGTTATCCCAGTTGAGGTCAGCTTGGTCGGGTACCCCGTCCATCACGCCACTGGCTCGCACCAGGATGTGCAGCATGTGGAGGTCTTCCTGGGCCTCCAAAATCGCCTGGACCAGCGGGTGGTCGCCATCGGTCTCAGCGACCTGCAGGTTTATCCGGTGCTGCTCCATCTTGTTCAACGACTCCAGCCGGCGGTCGAAGTAGTCCATCAAGTGAGGGTGCATATCGGCAACCACTTGCATGGCGTCAGCGACATCCTCGATCAGCCTGGAGCATGGGCAGGCTTTCTTCTCATTGGCCATTGACGGCCTCCTTTCTCGGTTCGCCCCAGAGCGGGACAGATGTATCGAAGTTCGGCGGCGGGCCCTGGTCGGCCAGGCGCTGGTGGTGCCTGAGCGCCACGGCATCACGCAGCAGGTCAAGGTGCCGAGCGCCGAAGAAGTATTGCACCCAGCCGGCAGACGTGGTCCGCATCGGTTCGCCCTGGTGGTCCAGGCGCACGTTGTACCGATAGTGGTATTTCTCCCGGCCGGTGTGGTCGCCCACCCGGATGGACCCCATACCCGGCTCACTGAATTTCAGGTAGGTGCTGCCCGTTTTGGCCTGGTGGTACACATAAACGCCGAACGGTTTGAGCAGGACCATGATCTGGTTCACTACTCTGGTGATCGCCTTCTTCCTGGCGGTTGAAACTTTCTTGCTGGTCATGGGTCCTCCTTATCCGTTGCAGACAATATAAGGACACCTGAATCGTGTGTCAAACTGTTTTCGCTACTTTGTGACCTCGGCAGGTCGAGGCGGGCTACTTTGGAGATCTGGCGGGCTGACGGGCACAAAAAAGCCCGCGTGAAGCGGGCCTGGCGGGATAGCGCGAGCGGGTCAGAGCTTGCTGCCCACCTTAAACTGGAAACAGGGCTCGTCGTCAGGGAACATCACGGGCCGCAAGGTATCCTCTATGGCGACGAACAGATCGAGCACCAAGTCCATCGGCGCCCACTTAACCGCCACCAGCGGGGCGGAGTCAGATGACGGCTCCCCCTCGAACCCCAGGTAGAGCGGGATCCCGTAATAACTGCCGTGGTGAGTGAACCCCAGGACCTTTGCTGCTTCTACACTGCGCCATCCAAACATGACTTACCCCTGTAAAAAAGCCCCACCGGAGTGGGGCCGAACGCCTGAGATAATGTGCGCCCTTCCCTGGGCGGCCACTGGACACACTTTGCCACGACGCGGCTCAAATGGGAAACTGAAAACTGTTTGACGACAGGATCAACGTGCTTTAGTATCACTCCACCACCCTAGGAGAGAAACCATGAACGACCTGAAAACCGAAATTCTTGCCGCCCCGGTAGCCGCTGCTGACCCGGTGGACTCCACCCCCACCAGCCGCCCGGGCAGCAACACCAGTTACATCGCATCCCTGGATGTTGGCCGGTCCTTTATCTATAACGCGGAGATCCCCAGCGATACCCCTATCGGCTCCGCTGCGGCCGCCATCACCGAGGCCAAAGGCAAGGTTCGCGATAACATCAATGCCGCAGTCGGCCGGGCGTCCCGCCTGACCGGCAACCGCTACACCACCAACGTTGATTCCGCGCTGCTGGCGGGCCGGCTGTTCGTCGTCGTGCTCGTCACTCGCATCGAATAACCACCAAGGAGACCTCGCATGTCTACTAACGCAGTGATCGCCCTCACACCCGAGGCGCTGAATGTCCTATTCCCAGAAGGCTCGGAGGCCCGCGTCGAGCTGCAGCGCGCAGCACTCGCCATGGCCGCCCGCCAGTTCGTCAAGCATGCCCTGGGCGACGAGGCCAAGGCTTTCCTGCGCGGCGTGGTCGCCGAGGAGAACCGGGCCAGCATGCAGGCTGTCAATGACGAGCTGCGCGCCCACTTCGGGGACGCGGCTACCGGCATGGGCCGCAACCGCTTCATCTTCAACCAGGACATCAAGGACCGCATCAAGGAGGGCGTCCACCTGGAGGCCGTGTCGGTAGTCAAGTCCGCCATTGACGATGCCATCTCCGAAGAAGTAGCGCGCCTTCAGTCGGTCGCGCAGCAGACGGCAAAGCGCGCCGTGTATGAAGTCCTCAAGTCCGAAGTCGTGAGCACCACCCAGCGCGAGCTGGAGGCACGGGCGGCAGCACTCAAAGACGGCATCGCCAAGGTGGGCGCATGAGCCGCGGGGAACAGCGACCCCTGGAGCCGTACAACATCCAGATCCGCCGCATGGAAGAAACCAGGGAGTGGAGCACCGACGAAGTGGTGGCCGAGATCCCCATCAGAGCGATCGACCACGGCTGCGCCCAGGACGTTGGCGAGGCCATCATCAAACTATATGAACGTGAGTACCGCGTGACCTATGCGGTGTCAGTAACCCAGACCGAACAACCAGACGAGGAAATATGATGGAAAACACCGCAGGCCGCCGTATGCGCAAGCGCATCACCGCCCCCCGCAATCTCCAGGAGGCCCACCAGCTGATCACCAAGATCAAGCAGGAGTTCGGACTGGTGGACGCCGAGGATTCCTACGACGCGGCCATGTCCGCCCAGCAGGCGATGTATGCAGAGACCCTGCACCAGTACGTTAAGTGCGCCGCTTGGGCCGCTATGCAGGCCGCTGGCGTCAAGACCCTGGTTATCCCCAATGACGTGTTCACCCTGGCCCGCCGGGTACCAGTGAACGCTGCCGTGGGGGCCGACAAATCAGTCCGCTTCGAGCTGCTGCCGGAAGGCGTGAAGACCGACGACGAGATCCTGGCCGACGCCAAACTGGCAGAGATGGACGACGAGCTGGCCCGCATGACTGCCGCCAGTTTCGGCGATGCCGCCGGTGATGAAAACTACGCCCTGGAGGCTGATCGTGATGACACCATTAACTGACCTGCAGCACCTGGAAGTAGCCCAGGACGACGCCGCCGTCGACATCTTCGCCGCGCGCATGAAAGCCAAACTGGCCGCCGGCCGGGCCAAAGGCCGGGAAGGCTGGACAGCCGATAACTCGGACGTGAAGCACACCATTATCAAGATGCTCCTGGACTGCATGACTAAGTCCAATCCGGGCAACTTCGTCGACATCGCCGTCCTGGCCATGATGCTGGAGATCCGCCAGACGCCCCCTCTCGAGTTGTCGCAAGCGGCCGCTGACCGCGACGGCGACATCCGGGGCAGCATTCTGAACCGAGTCACGACCCGCATCCAACACCTGGAGAAGGACAAACGGCTCTACTACCGCGCTGCTACCGTCTTCGCAAATGCCCCGCTGGCCATGATCCAGTCCAACATGACCAGCCAGCTGGACGTGCTCTACGCAATCCTGGGGGAGAAGCGCCCCACCTACCCGTGTGACAAGGAGTAATTTTGATGTCCGAACAACTGAGAGAGACCCTGTATTTCGGCGAGAACGACTGCCGCCGCTACCTGTCTGAGGAGGAGTACCAGCAGCTGGTGGCCCTGCACGACAAGATCACCACTGGCCGCCTGAACGATAACAAGATGGCGGTATTCGGCATCTTCGTCCGCGAAGGCCACGCCCAGTACCCGGCGATCTCCATGCTCTACAACATGTCACCCATGGGCGACCACCCGCTGCTAGTGATGCCCAGTGACGACTGGTACCACCCGATCAACGAGCTGCTGCTGAAACGGGAGCGCGGCCAGGAGTACGAGGCCGAGAACGACATCACCCAGCGCAGCGTCGCCACGCTCCACCTGCTGCGCGCCAAGTATGAGCCGATGATCAGCGCCCTGGCCCGAGCCGTTCGCAAGGCGACCGTCGACGCTGCTACCGACATCGCCCTGGAGGCCAACCAGTTCGCCGACCTGGCATCCCGTGGCGCGGCCAGTGGGGATCCTGAGTTCGCGGCGCAGTGCCAGCGCGCCTGGGAGGCACACGACGAAGGCTTCGACCTCACCATGTCCGCCCTGCAATGCGCCCGTGAGCGCCTGCTCGAGGCCGGTTTCCACCTGGGCCGTGTCACAAACACCAATTACCAACATGTTGGCCGCCGCGGTTTCGCGGTAGCCGGATAACGGGACTCCTGTCATGTCAAAAATCTCGCAACACCTGAATAAAGCGATCGTCTTCTCCCTGGCCCCCCTGGCTGAGATCGATGTCTCGGACATCATCGACGCCTTCAAGGAGGAGCGGACCCTCAAGCAGATGAACACCCTTGGCGTGGACCGCATCAATGCCGTGCTGCTGTCCCTGAGCGGGGTAAACGCGGACCCGGACTGGGCCAAGGAGACCGCCATCCGGCTGTCCCACTACCTGGGCCATGAGCCGATCAATGACCCGGCCGACAGCAATTACCGCTCCTGGGGCTTCTCGCCGATCAGCGCCGCCGAGGGCGACGAGGATTACAACGGCAAGCCGGCCTACGCGGTGGCCGTGCCTGGGTCGACCGCCATCATGGTCTACGCCGAGGTGCGGGAGCGCGTCTTGCCGGCGGTCAGTATCAACACCGAGCTCGCCAAGCGGGTATCGGAGTTCGAGCGCAAGGAGGAGCGCGCCGCCAACAATAAGGACATCGCCATCCTCAAGGAGCAGATCGTCGCCAGCATGCTCAAGACTGCGCCAATCCGGCCCAAGCAGGTACCGGTGCTGTTCTACAAGGGCCTGGCCGTGTTCTTCACCAGCAGCGCGAAGATGGCCGAAGACGCCAGCGGACTTTTCCGCAAGGTGCTGGGTACCTTCCCTGCCCAGAAGATCAGCCAGGAAGGCCGTCTGCTGCTGTTCTTCCGCGAGATGGTGCTGAACAATGCCCATATCCCGCAGGACCTGACCACCGCCGACCAGGAGGAGCTGGACACCATCAAGTTTCTGCCCGGTGAAGAAGCCAAGCTGGTGGACACCAACGACGGCGCGACCTACACCATCAAGGGGGAGAGCCTGTCCGTCATGTCCGGCACCGCGTACCCGATGCTGAAAGACCGTTTCGAGGTGGAGATCGCCGAGATGGGCTTTGCCTTCTACCCGCACGGCGCCGGCAGCGAGGAGACCCGGGCCAGCGGCTGGGAGGTCAAGATGTCGGACAAGGGCTACATCAAGAAGTTTGGCCCCCTGGACAAGTCCACCGAGCCGGTCAATCTGATCGAGCGCAAGACCCAGCACTACCAGGAGAACGCCACCGGGCTCGCGGCCGGCTGGGAGCGCGGCATCGCCACCATCTGGATCATCTCGGTGTTCCTGGACTCGCTGCTGGCGGCCATGGCCCAGGCGCGCGCACTGCTGCCTACCGACCTCGGCCTGGGCTACTCCAGCAGCGAGGAGGACGAGCGCCATTTCGTCGCACGGGCCAAGTTCCTGGAGCTGCGCGTGGAGGGCTACAAGGCCCGCTTCAATGCCACCCTGGAGCTCAACCCCTCCCTGGCCAAGCGCCGCGAGAAGGGCCTGGACGACGGCCCCGCGCCGGAGAGCCCGGACCCGGACCAGAAGATCTACTGGCGCGACGAGTTCGACAACTACGGCGTCAGCGACAACCAGGAGGACTTCGACTACCTGATGGACCTGGACGAAGGCCATGAGCGGATCACCAAAGCAGAGTACGATGAAGCCCGGTCCGAGGCGATGGAGGAGGACGATGACGACATCTAAAACCGATTGGTCTGCGGTAGCCGATAAGCTGCGCGCCATGCAACCAGGGGAGGCCTTCTTTCTGCCATTCCGGCAGACCAAGGAGCTGACCAATCTCTACAACATCGCCCGGCGGGCGGACCTGGTGATCTCGCTGCAGTACATCGAGCTGGACCCGGTGGAGATGAAACCGGGTGTGCGCGTCACACGTTTGGAAGGAAAGCCGTTTGACCAGGGGACCCCCGCAGGTTAATCTGAGTCTGCGAGGAGTCTCCGTTAGCGAAACGGTGGTTAGGCCGGGCCAAGTGCCCGGCTTTTTTACGCCTAGTGCGAAAACCTATTGACGACAAGATCTATCGGCCTTACGATGACAGGACTCACAGGAGGAGAGCCACATGTCAATCGTCAAGAAACCGATCAGTGCTCAGCTGATACCGGAAAACGCAATTCCGCTCTACATCGTCACATCCGGCGATAACCCCAAGATCGAGGAATACCGCCTCTCTCACGAAACCCCCAGCGCATATCGGGTATACCGGACTTTCGGGAGCAACCTGACCGAGCACCGAGGTCTGCGCACCATCATGATCCACAACCTCAACCAGTGGGGCCACCAGGCTTTCTACCACCATATCGACGCACTGCGTCACCAGCGCCAGCTGCTGATCGAGAATGCCGCCCGGCTCAAGGTTGACGCGGACCGCGCAATGGAGCGGCTTGATGCACACACCCGCCAGTGGGGGAAGATATGATGGCCCGAAGACCGCCAACCGGCCCCGCCTACGTCGTTTACGGCAAGCGGGCCCCGCAGATCAGAGTCCTCCAGCTTATCCGCTTCGACGAGGAGGCCTACTACCACCTGGACAAGTTCGGCGATACCCGGCGCCTGTCGAAAACCAAGATGACCAAGGTCGGCGCAGAGCTGTTTTTCACCCATGGGGAGGCGGTCAGCTGCAAGATGGACCGACTTCGCCGGGAGGTCGATCGCACCCAGGCCGAGCTGGACAGAGCCTGGGCCGCCGTCCGCACCGCTATTGACGAGGAGGGCCTGTGAGCGAGGTCAACCTGAACATGCAGAAATTCAAGGAGCCGGACCAGGACATGGCCGGCTTCACCTACGCCGTGCCCATCGGTGCTATGGGCGTGATCCACTACGATGGCCTGGAGGTGCAGATCCTGGGCCAGAAGGTTCAAGCCCTGCTCACCCAGCGACACACCATCTGGGCTAACATGGTAGCCCGTGCCGCGCTTGCTGGACCCAGCTCAGCCATGGGCCTGGATAGCGTCAGGGACGAATTCTCTGCGCACGGTGTTGTCATCCCTACCCTGTTCACCCGCCACCACATCACGCCGCTCTGGGCCATCCCAGCGCAGCGGTGGGGCCGTGGCACGGACAAAGAGGACCTGGGGCTGCGCCTGGCCCAAATGCGCTTCATGCTGCAGGGCGCGGGCCTGGATGACGCCGGCTGCTACAACCCGCCGAACGTGCGCCTCCCCTTCCTGGTACCGGTGAATCCGTACTGCGCCGGCGCCGGCCGCGTGGAGGGATGCCGGGACCTGCAATCGGTGATTCTCCAGTGCCGCTGGGTGCTCCAGGAGCTGCGCGATCACTGGGCCATCGTGGTGCCGCACGATAAACCGTGGAGCCGCAAGGCAGAGGACTTCTACCTGGCCGACGTGACTGACCAGGTCAGGCTCTATTCACTATTGAAACAGGACGACGAGATATGATCGGAGACGCGATGGGCCACCTTATCGAGAATCGGGGCCAGGACTGCTACTGCCACCGCTGCGGCAAAAGCTGGGACGTCAGCGAGGTGATGCCGACGTGTGAGCAGATGCACCAGCCCTCCATGGTGGTCGAGCTCAAGGCCTTCCTGGTGGGTGCCGCGAACCCAGGCTGCAACCCATGCCTGGTATTCGCGCCCGACGCCGAGAGCGCAGTCGGCGCGGTATCCCGCCCGCTTGGTATCCATCCGTCTGACCTGGTCGCCGTGGCCGCCCCGAAAATCAAGATGCAGGGCGCCAAATCTGAAAAGCCGTACTGGGTGATCGCCCCGCACCAGCTCGAGGCGGCCACTCGGGTGTGCTCCGCGCTGCTCTATCAAAACTTCCCTGGCGCCGACCGCGTCGTTAACCCGTTCAAAATGACAAAAAGGAAATGAGATGAACCCAATCACCAAGTTTCGCCTGGCCCTCGCCCGCATGCTGGTACCCGACTATCTGCGCCCCACTGAGGAGGAGACCCAGCTGATCAAGTCCCTCCTGGTCGGCGAGGTGCGCAAGACCCGCCACATCGAAGACTCGGACTTTTTCCACCAGCAGGCAGCCATCATCCAGGTGCAGCTCGACCTGGAGACCTGGGGGCTCGCCCCTGGTTGTGCGCTGCGCTCTATCGGGGCGGCAGTGACCACGCCCTACGACGTCCACCAGCTCGCCGGCAAAATGTTCAAGGTCAACATCACGCGCGAGTCGTGCGAGGCAGTCGGCCTGACCGTGGACCCGGAGACCGTGAAGTGGTGGGAGAAACAGAGCGACGAGGCCAAAGCGGCCGCCATGGTCGACGCCATCCCGCTCAAAGACGCGCTGCTGCAGCTCAACTACTGGCTCACCGGCCTGGCCAGCTCGGCGGCCAACTCCGGCTACATGCTGGAATTCGGGATCAAGGTCGGCCAGAATCCCCCGGTCCATGTCTTCGGCAATGGCGCGGTGATGGACGTCTCGCTAATCCAGGCCGCGATCTCCGCTGTGAAGATGGAGACCGTCTGGCCGTGGTGGGGCGTGGGCGACACCCGCACCGTGGTGAGCCTGGGCCGTTTCATTGGCCTGGACGACCGCCGCATCAAGCGCCAGGGCGTCCTGCATGAAGCGAGCAGCGATGCTCTGTATGACGGCAGCCGGACCGCATCGGTCCAGCGCGCTATCATCGCCCTGGCCAAAACCGGCATCGCCATCCTGCCCTGATAAACGAGGTTTCAATGTCAAACGCAATGCCTACACGATCCCGCCAGATAACCGACTACGTCGCCAGGCTGGAGACCATCAAGGCGCAGGAGCACCACCAGAACAAGGAGATCGGCGACCAATGGCGGACGCCGGACTGGCTTTTCTACGGGGTGGACGCCTTCGTCGGCGCCGGCCGCATCAAGTTAGACCTGTTCACCGATGGGATCATCAACTCCAAGTGCGCCAACTACTACACGGCCAACGATAACGCCCTGGTGCAGGACTGGGCCGCCACGCTGTTTGATCTGGGCGACGATGCCATGGCCTACGCGAACCCGCCGTATTCCATCGCATCGGCCGAAGACGGGCAACCGATCACCGGCATGGTCCACATAATGCGCAAGGCCTGGGAGGAGCGGAACGCCGGCGCCAAGACCGTCTGGGTCGTGAAGTCCGCGACCAGCGAGACCTGGTGGCCGGTCATCACGGAGGAGGTCAAGACCATCGCGGCCGTCACCGGCATGGACCTATCCCAGATCCCGCAGGCAGACCGCATCATCCACATCCAGGGGCGCATCTCGTTCGAGCGGCCTGCATGGTTCAAACCCGGCCCAGGATGCAAGAAAGCGGTCGGAGCTGGGTTTGGCGCGACGATCTTGATTTTCGATAAGACCCTGCCTCCGGTACCTGGGGACCTCTACGTCCACCGGGAACACCTCAAATCCCTGGGGGAGCACCGGCTCGCGGAGGTGCGACGAGAGATCGACCAGGCAATGGAGGAGATCTAATGCCAAAGCTGACCCGGATTTATGTGAAGGTGACGGCGGACGAGGCCCTGGGGGTCCACACCGATAACAGCGGCATGCAGTTTTCGTTCGGCGTGGTGATGGCCCAGGTGTTCGAGATGGAGATCGGGGAGACCCCATTCCTGCTCGCCGTACACCTGGCCACCAATGGGCACAAATACGTCGTGACCGATGTCCGCAGCGGCTGCCAGTGGCCAGACCACATCCAGCAGGCACACTTCCACGACGAGCAGGGCCGCAAGCTGGGCCTGGTAGCTGCGGCCAAGCAGTATGTCGACGACTACCTGACCCGCGCCGCGCGCAACCAGGCTGGCCCCATGAAGGTGGCCGCGAGGATCGTGTCCTGGCCCGCCATCCGGGACGCCCTGGTCGAGGCGGAGGTCATCGAGCCCGACGAGGTCTACCCCGTAATCGAGTAACCCGGCCCGGCCATTGCGCCGGGCTTCTTTTTGCCTGAAAAGCGATTGACACCGGAAACGGTCGGCGCTAGTCTGTTCACGAACCAACAAGGAGACAATCATGTCTGAGCAAAACAAGAAGTATCGCCGCAAGCTGATCGGATGGGTGCCGGGTACCGACAAACCGCTCGCCGTTGAAACCGACGTCTACCGCGTCCTGGACGCCTTCAAGGTCACAGACCCCTGCCTGCAGCACCTGGTAAAGAGAGCCCTCGCCCCAGGCGACCGTGGCCACAAGGACCTGCTCCAGGACTACCAGGACATCATCCATAGCGCCCATTCGGCCTATGACCTGCTGCAGGCGAAGTATGCGACCACGGCGGAGTCGAACCTCGAGCAAGACGCCATCCCGTTGGGCGAGCGTCGCCAACAATCCCCATCGACGAAATTCTCCATCCAGATGGTGCTGAGCGAGGGCGACGCGGAATTACTCAAGCAGCAAGGGTCGCTGGCTTCGACCATCTCAGCCAGGCAGCTTCTGGAGTCCATGGCCGACCGCAAGATCCCAGGCGGCAAACCCATCATAATCACATCGCCTACCAAGCGCCTCCGCTGGCCGGACTGGATGAAACAGGCGATTGCCGATATGGACTGGGTCCACGTCGCGCATGACGAGTGGGCGGCCGATTCGTGCCAGATGCAGAACATGCCGCGCGCCGTGGCCATGGACTTCTCCGAGCTGGAACGCCGCGCGGCCGCCACGATGGGCAAGGCCTTCTCGGACTACCTCGCCGAGCTCACCGAGGCCTGCGCGTCCAACGAGGACCAGGCCGAACGCAAGCAGCGCAATAACGCGATGGCGTCCTACCTGTTCAGCGCACCGTATGGCAAGGTCGAGCCGAACCACGTCCGCCTGCTGCAGCACACTTGCCCGCATTGCCAGGGCGTGATCCTGTCCTGCGAGATCCCGAGCCACAAACACGGCCATCGTGGGTACCCTGACGTCACCTGCCCGCACTGCAAGGACGACCTGACCGGCGCCGAGTTCGTTAACTGGGCGGAGGTGAGTGCGGTCTTTGACAACCTGATCAAGGTGCCGCCAGAGCACCTGCGCAGCTTCTTCAAAACCGTGCGGCTGCACCGGGCGGGGTACGGCACGAATACCTCACTGCGCGCGGCCCTCCATAACTATTTCGTTCAGGTGCTGGGCGGTGAGGCGGACAAGGCGGACGCCTTCGCGATCAAGGTATGGCCAGAGCTGCCGAAAGGGGAGAAGCCGGAAGGCAGGGTCAGCGCCAAGGCCCACCAGCGCCGGGTCGACCGCATCGCCAAGATCTTCGCGGGCTACGGCGTCGGCCCGGGCTGGGAGGTGGTCATCTCCGGCGGCGGCGACTTGAAGGGCGCGATCACCGGTGCCGTTCGCCAGCTGGGCGGGGAGCTCCGGGCCAGCGTCACGCCGAAAACCAAACTACTGGTATCTGCCGACAAACCGGGAGCCAAACTGGCCAAGGCCATGGAGCTTGGTGTTACTATCGTGTTTGCCGAGAATCTGCGGCGCATCATGAAAACCAAACCCCTGGAGGAGTAACGATGAACCAAACGATCCCTGGAGCAAGCATGGCGTCGGTGGCCTTGGCACTGAGCCAGGTCGCCAAGCCGACTTCCTGCTGCAACCGCTGTCACCGTCAAGGCGTGGCCGTGATCACCCAGTCCGGCTTGTGCCAGAGCTGTTCCACCAAGCTGGAAGGCCACGCCCTTGGGCTCACTCCGGTAATGGCGCCAGAGCCGATCAAGTTTATCCCCAACGTGTAAACCCATCGTGCCGGGCCTCGAGCCCGGCTTTCGGAGACCCCGCATGCACTTAGATCAGAATACCTTCACCCTGGTGGTGAGCGACATCGACGGCGTCCTCATGGACAACAGCCACCGCCAGCACCTGGTACCCGAGACCAAGGGCACCACCCAAGACTGGGAGGCCTTCAATGCTGCTTGCGTTGACGACACCCCTATCCGCCACATGATCGACCTGGTCAACTATCTATCCCTGCAGCATGGCCACTTCGCCGTGCTCTGCACCGGCCGCACCGAAACCTGCCGCGACGTGACCCTGGACCTGCTGGCCAAGTGCGACCTGCGCCCGGCTATGTGCGCCCGGCAGTGGTCCCGCACCGGCGGCCGCCTGCACCAGTACAACCACAACCTCATGGCCGCCTTCCGCGCCGTAGACGACCACCGCAAAGGCTGGGAGTACAAGGCGGACGTGCTGGCCCAAATGCTGGACTTCTACCGCCCGCGCACCGTGGTATTCATCGACGACGACCCGCGCAACATCCACGCCGCCATCGCAGTCTGCTCCGATTACGGGGTCCCTATCACGCCGATCACCGTTCGCCCACATAACGGGTGCCCGGCGGTCCAGGCGATAAGCCGCGAGGAGCTGGCCGCGATCAGGTTGCACCGGGTCCGGTCTATGACGCCTCGCCTGTCCGACGATAACGCGGCCATCCCCGACCAGGGATAAGGGGGTCACATGGCGCACCCGAAATACACCGATGTCTGCAAGTATTGCCACAAGGGCGGGCTGCGCTGGAAGGAGAAGGGCGGCCGCTGGGTCCTCATGCAGCGAGACGGGCGCAACGGCCAGGTGTTCCCGCACAAGTGCGACCAGGTGCCCTGGGAAAACCGGGGGTACGCGAAAACGAACCCCTATGCTAAGCCCGCCATCCGGTCAGCACCGGTCGAAGGGGTCGAGTACCTGACGGCCAAGGAGCAGCGTGAGATCATTGATGCGCAGTTTTTCGAGTACATGGACAACCGGGGCGACCCGGGCGACTGGGACGAATACCTGGCCTGCGGCTGGTCGCTCGAACCGATAGCCGGCGTGGAGTCCTGCGAAGGCGACCCGTTCCAGTGGATTGTATAGCTTGCGCATGAAAAGGTAGACTGGGATCGCGGCTCAATCGGGCCGCGGTTCACAGGAGACGATTATGCCAAGCGGAAAAGGGCCGGGATTACGCAAGGCCGTACCACCTACCACCACGGACACCAAGAAAGACAAGAAAAAAGATAAGCAGCGAAAGGACGAAAAGGTGTCCCCTGACTCAAAGGGTTAACGATGGAAACCTGGATGTTCACTGCAATTTACCTCCCTGTTATGTTCAGCCGTTTTCGCTCGCGCGCCTGGATAGGGTTGATCTCTATCATAGCCGTGGGCATCGGCCAGCTGCTGGACGCTTACGCTCTCCACCTTTTCACCCGTGATACTGCCTGGCTTTGGTATTGCCTGTTATCATTGGTCTCGTTTGGGTGGGCCATCGTGTCATCGATCTCCCCCTCGCCAAATGCCCTGCGCGGCATTGCGGTGATGGCGGCGTGGTATGTCGGGATGGCAGTCTATGCGCTTATCTTCGGATGGGGCGTGGGCGGTGAGTGGGGCGACCCCTTGGCACCATACCAGGAGTGGGTCGTTGTACTGATCCACTGTTTCATTGCCTGCAGCGCATTTACCGATAGGGGGACCAATGCCCTGGATCTCGATCCTCGTCATTGTGCTTTGCGGCTGGGGCGTGTGGCGATGTTTCAAGCTCGTAAGGAGGAGCGCCGATGAACTTGGGGGAGCGCGTAGCAGCAGCGACCGGGTCGGCGATAGAGACGGGGGGCAAGGTCTCGACGGTAGCCCTCGGCCTCAAGGAGGCGGCAAACACGGTTCTTAATGCGTTAAGTATCCAGCTGCCGTCCCTGCCTGAGCTGGCAGTGATGCTGCCCGTCGTAGTCAGCGCACTATGGGCCGTCAAGCTGTCCCTGGACATCGGTTTCAGCATTTGGGACCGGTTCAAGGGGAGGACGGAATCATGACAAAACAAAGCGGCCGAATGGCCGCTTTCCTTTTCTACTGGCCCCACTTGCAGAGCCGTTGTCCGATCAGGTTGTGCTCGAGGATCTGGTCAGCCGTCTTGTCGGTAAACTGGTCCTCCTCGGCCACGTAGATCGGCAGGGCCACCGCGCAGAACGCCGGCGGCGGGCTACTTCTTGCGCACCCAATCGCGCTTGAGGCGAGCAGCAGAACTACCAGGGGCCGCTTGTCGAACTTCATCCCTTACCTCCTGCACTTCCTTGATGGTCTCGGTCGCCTGTTCCAGGGCGTCCTCCTGGGCCTCCTGGCGCGCTGCTGCCTTGCCCTGCTGCCTACCCCTTACCCAGGCAAGCCCGAGCGCGAGGAGGGCCAGCGCAGCGCCCACCAGCCACCCTTTCAACCTGGCGAACCAGGTCACGACTCCAGCCCCAGCTGCGCTCCCCGCCACTGGCGATAGATCATCACCAGGGACAACGTGAGCACGGTCACGCCCAGGGCGATCTGCAGCATGTTGCCGCTGGTCAGGTCCGCCCGGCTGTCGGTCAGCACCTTGATAACGTGCGGCGCCGCCTCGGCCAGCTGGTCCACACCTACCGCACCAATGGCAACCGGGGTGGCGGCCTTCGCGACGGTACCGGTGGCAGTCGGCTTGGCCACGACACCGGCGCGGCGCAGGGCCTCGTCGATCACTTCGGCCGGGTACCAGGTATTCGGAGTCTTGAG
>CAYMDI010000023.1:0-16346 GCA_964389165.1 uncultured Eubacteriales bacterium
GATCACAGGCAGAGCCAGGGGCAGGCGGATGCGCCAGAGGACCTCCAAGGGGGTGCTGCCCATCCCTTCAGCTGCCTCCAGGATTTCCGGATCCACCTCCTGAATCCCTGTATAGGTGTTGCGGATCATAGGAAGGAGCCCATAAAGGACGATGACGATGAGGGCGCTGCCCAGGCCGATTCCCGTGATGGACACAAGCAGCCCGAAGAGGGCGATGCTGGGAATGGTGTAGAGGAAGCTGGTGATACGCAGGAAAAGCCCTGCAAGGAGGGGGCTCCAGGTCATGAGGATGCCTGCCAGCAGCCCCAGCACAGTAATGATCCCCACAGCCATGGCTGTGAGGCTGAGATGCTGCAGGAAGAGCTCCAGGAAGAAATCCCAGCGCTCCAGGTAAAGGGTGAAGATTTCACGGATCAAAAGGCGCCTCCCTATAGAGAAGCCTCCGGCTTACAGCGCCGGAGGCCCCCCATCCTATTTGTCTTTGTCTGTAGTATCCCGCTTCAGCAGGGCATACAGGGGGCAGATCCCCAGAAGCCCTGTAGCCAGGAGCACCGCTCCCACAATCCCCAGAATCAGGGTCAAGGGACCCGGAGCCAGGATGGCCAGAAGAATCAGCAAAGCTCCCACTACAGCCCGGATCAGCCTGTCCCGGGTGCCTACATTGCGTTTCAGTTTCATCATACATCGCCTCCCTGTATTTCTTTCTTTTACCCTAACAGGAAAGGCCCCTCCTGTCAATGGAATCAGACAGGGGCAGAGGCTCACAGGCGCCGGAGGAGGGCCAGGAGCCAGGTGGGGTAGGGAGGGTGGTCCCCCCTCATTTCAAAGAAGCCGGGAGCCCTGGCCTCGGTCCGTTCCTGGGAGAAGGCCAGAAAGCCATGCTTCCCATGGTAGCTCCCCTGACCAGAGCCTCCCCGGCCCCCGAAAGGAGCATGAAGGCTGAGGATCTGGCTGATCACATCATTGATCCCCACCCCTCCTGCTTCCACCCTTTCCAGGATGGTGCGGATCACCTTCCGGTCCCGGGAGAAGAGGTACAGGGCCAGGGGATCCGGATGACGCCTGATGATCTCCATGGCTTCCTCCAGGCTCCCATAGGAGAGGATCGGGAGGATGGGCCCGAAGATTTCCTCCTCCATGACCCGGGTATGGAGACCCGGGCTGTCCAGCAGGGTCAGTCCCATTTTCAGGGACTCGGGCTCCAGCTCCCCCCTTACCAGGATGGGGGCTTCTTCCAGATAGCTGTGGAGCCGCTTGTAATGCCTCTGGCTGATAATCCGGCTGCTCCCTGTGGCAGGGTAGCGGGCCAGGGCTTTCTTCAGTTCTTCAATCAGGGCCTCCCGGACCTCCTCCTGGACCAGGACATAGTCCGGAGCGATGCAGGTCTGGCCGGAATTCAGAGCCTTGCCCCAGAGGATCCGCCGGGCGGCCCGGGGCAGGTCCGCACTGGCATCCACCAGAACCGGGCTCTTCCCTCCCAGCTCCAGGGTGGCGCTGGCCAGAGAACGGGCGGCCTGCTCCAGGATGATCTTGCCGATCCGGGTGCTCCCTGTGAAGAAATAGTGGTGGAAGGGCAGGAGGAAGAGATCCTCAAAGGCCTCCGGAGGAGCCGCTGTGGCATGGACCAGTTCCGGGGGAAAATGCCTCTTTACAAGACGGAGCAGGGCTGCTGCTGTAGCCGGGGCTTCTTCTGAAAGCTTGAGGATCACCGTATTCCCCGCCGCCAGAGCAGAGATCAGGGGGATCAGGGCCAGCTGCAGAGGATAGTTGAAGGGAGCGATGATCAGGACCTGGCCCTTGGGACGGCAGACCGTGCGGTAGCGGGCAAAGGGAGCCAGGACGGTGCCCCTTCGCCTTACAGGCTTCATCCAGCCAGGGAGCTTGCGCAAGGCAAAGGCCAGTTCCTTCCGCAGAGGCAGGAACTCTGTGGCATAGGCCTCCACCGGGCTCTTCCCAAGATCTTCTTCCAGGGCCTGGAGAAGATCCCCCTCCCCCTCCCGGAGGAGGGTATCCAGGGCCAGGAGGGCCTGGCGACGGGCGGCCAGGCTCAGGGTCTTCCCTTCCTGATAGTAGGCGGACTGACGCTGGTAGATCCTGCCATAGGTCCCCGGTTCCTTCAGCCCTTCTTCCCCATGGGGGTAGCGCAGATCCTTCATCCTTCCTGCCTCCTTCTTCTTTCTGCCCGAGGGCCTCCTTGCACAGAGGCCCCCGGGGTGTTAGACTGTTCCTGTAAGCCGGCCTGCCGGCATCAAAGGAGAAGCTTTCATGATCATCCAGCCCCTCTTCCGCATTCCCTTCACCATCCCCTTAAGCCAAGGGGATTTCCTGAAAGAGATGAAGCTCAGCGCCCTGCTGGAGTGCTTCCAGGATGGGGCGACCCGCTCCATCCCCATGGATCTGGCCTTCGGGGAGTCAGAGGATACCGCCTGGGTCCTCTCCCGGCTGCGCCTGGAAATCCGGCGCATGCCCTCTCTGGGAGAGACTGTGTACCTGGATACCTGGATCCGCAGCCTTGGTGCAGCAGGGATCTTCCGGGATTTCCGCCTTTTCGGGAAGGAGGGAGAGCTTCTTGGGGAAGCCGCCTCCCAGTGGGGGATTGTGGACAGGAAGAGCAAAGCCCTTCTCTCCGGCAAGGCCCTCTCCCTCACCTTTCCCCCTCCCCCAGAGCCTGGTCTGGCCCTCCAGCCTCCCCGGAAGATCCCCGGAAAGGACGGCCTGCCTCTCCTTTACACAAGGACCATGGCCTATAGCGACGGGGATGGCAACGGTCATGTGAACAATGCCCGCTACGGCGATCTGGTGATGGATGCCTTCAGCCTGAAGGCCCTCCAGGGCTATGCCCTGGCCCGGGTGGAGCTGAACTATCTCCGGGAGCTTTTCCCAGGGGACACCTTGTCCCTCCATGGGACTGCCTCCGCCCTGGGGGAGGAAGAAGTCTTGCTGGAGGGGCGCAGCGGGGATTCTCCCGTCTTCCGGGCCCGTCTGGACTTCCGGCCCCGGCATCAGTCAGGGAAATAGATGCTGCCACCGATGAACTCCCGGATCAGGGAATTATATGGGATCTTCTCCACCTCCAGGGGCTCGCAGAAGGACAGGAGGGAGAGGAGGCGCTTCCGGACCCAACCATACTGGCTGTCTTCAGGGATCTTCTCCAGTGTCTTCTCCCCCAGGGCCCGGAGGGCGTTCATCTCATAAATCAGGCTGGAATTGAACATCACATCGCATTCCTCCTGGAAGCGGAAGATATTCACCAGTTCCCCCCGGCGCACCCCGGACCACATATTCAGGGTCTCCAGGGGATCTGTGCCTCTGTGACGGTCATCCCGGACCAGGCGGCGCAGGAGGCGGATCTCGCTTCCCGGAATGCGGTTGGACAAGTCGATATTCAGCTCGAAGAGAGCCGTGATATATATTTTGTAGACCAGGGCCCGGGAGATATTAGGGAGGAGCTCCGGGTTCAGGGCATGAATCCCCTCAATAACCAGGATCTCATCTTCCCCAAGGGACAGGGGCCTGGTTTCCTCCCTCCTTCTGTTCAGCTGGAAGCTATAGAGAGGGGCCTGGATCTCCTCTCCCCGGATCAGAGCCTCCACCTGATGGCGGAGATGGTTCAGGTCCAGGGCATGGATGGATTCCCAGTCCGGGGTGCCATCCGCTGCCAGGGGCTTGTCCCCCTCATCCCGGAAATAGTCATCCAGAGAGATGGGCACCGGCTTCAAGCCGCTGACCCGGAGCTGGGTGGAAAGGCGCTGGGCGAAGGAGGTCTTTCCGGAGGAGGAAGGGCCTGCTATGAGGAGGACCCGGAGGTTCCGGCTCTGGGCCACAATGGCCTCGGCGATCTCTGCAATCTCCTTCTCATGAAGGGCTTCTGCCAGGCTGATGAGCTGGTTATGCCGGCCTTCCCGAATCATGGCATTCACATCTCCGATCAGCTCTAAGTCCAGCTTCCGCAGCCATTTCTGGGTCTTGTGATAGGTCTTGCTCAGCTTATATGGGGGATGGACCATCCCCGCCCCTGTAGCTTCAAAATCCACAATGAAGCCCTGGCCGAAGGGGGCGATGGTGTAGGGGGGGATGGCCTTCAGGGTAGGGTCGCAGGGATAAAGCATGGCGATCTTCCTCTCCCCGGCCTCATAGATATGGTAGCCCCCTTCCTGGCCCAGAGGGCGGATAGCAGGGGGCTGGGCGATCCACTCCCTGAGGCGGCGCCCCACCGCCTCCACCTCCCGCACAGACATAACAGAGTCATTGAGTCGGCAGAAGACCCCCTCCTGGATGGAATAGGCAGTCTTCAGCCTGTCCTCAGGAAACAGCTCCTCCATGACGGCGATCAGGGCCAGCTTCACGCTCTGACGCCCCAGGTCCAGGTGGGTTTCAATCATCCTCTTGCTCCTTTACGCTCATTTTCTCTCCCCCCATTATATCCCATAAGCCCCTGTTTACAAAATCCGGGGCGGAAAGGCACGATCATGATCCTGGCAGCAGATATCGGCGGCACCAACTGCCGTCTGGCCCTGAAAGAGGGCTCCGGCATCCTCCGGACCCGGCGGGTCCCCACAGCACTCCTCCGGTCCCCTGAAGACCTCATAGCCCTCCTGAGGGATTTTCTGGAGGGGGCTTCCCCCCGGGCCATGGCCCTTTCCCTGGCGGGACCTGTGACCTCTGCAGGAGGCGGGATTACAGCCACTGGTCTGGCGATCCCCCGGGAGAAGCTGGAAGGGGCCTTCCCCCACACCCCCCTATCCCTACTCAATGACCTGGAGGCCTTCGCTCTGGGAATGGGGGAGGGCGTCCTCCTGAAGCCTGGGAGGCTGGAGGAAAGAGGGGCCAGGGGGCTCCTGGTTCCGGGGACCGGCCTGGGAGAGGCCTTGGTCCTGGAGGGCCGTCCCTTCACCGGAGAGGGGGGGCATCAGGACCTGGCCCCGGGTACAGGAGAAGAGCGGGACCTGGCTGCCTGGCTGGAGAAAGCTTATGGAGGCCATGTCAGTCTGGAACGGGCCCTTTCCGGCCCGGGGCTCCGGAACCTCTGGGCCTTCTACAGGGGCCTTCCCCCGGAGGAGGGCCTGGCAGAAGTCCCCTCTCCCGAGGAGATCCTTCCTGCCGCCCTGGGGGGGGATCCCCTCTGCAGCAAGGTCCTGGATTCCTTTCTGGCCCTCCTGGGGGCTGAGGCCGGGAATCTGGCCCTGCGCTCTCTGACCCGGGGAGGGATCTTCCTGGGGGGCTCTCTTCTCCTCTCCCTCCCCCGGGAACGCCTTCTTTCAGGCTTCCTCCCCCGCTTTCTGGCCAAGGGGAGGATGGCTCCCCTGCTGGAGGAGATCCCCCTTTTCCTGGTCCGGGAAAAAGAAGCCGCCCTCCAAGGAGCCCTTGGACGGGCGGCAGCAATCAGCCGTTAGCTTTTCCGTATGGAGGCAAGGTTCTGGAGCTTTTCCTCCAGCTCCTTGCTTTTTTCTTTCAGGCGCCAGGCCCAGTTCCCCCAGACGGTTCCCGGGGTGTTGATCCGCCCTTCCCCACCCAGGCCCAGGAGATCCTGAACCGGAAAGATGACCAGGGAGGCGGGACTGGCAGCCAGCTCTTCCAGAACAGCAGCCGCTTCCCTCCCTGCGTCCTGAAAGGAGCGTCCCTGCTCCTCCAGCCAGCCTGCCAGGGTATTGGTATCATGGGTGCCGCTATAGAGGACTGTGTTCTCCCCCTCGTACATCCCCTCCCGGATCTCTTCCTGGCTGAAGGGCCAGACAAGCATCCCCCGATAGCCCAGGATGTTCCGGAGATTATGGACCTCCGGGGTAATGACCCCCAGGTCCTCCGCCAGAATGGGGAAGCCAGGGGCTTCTTCTTCCATGGCCCGGAAGAGGCGCAGCCCCGGGCCCTTGTGCCAGCGGCCCCCTTCTGCGGTCAAGGCCCCGGCGGGAACAGACCAGTAGGCCTCGTAGCCCCGGAAATGGTCCATCCGGGCCATATGGTACAGGCCGGCCGCCTGACGGAAGCGTTCCCTGAAAAAGGCGTAGCCATCCGCCTCCATGGCTTTCCAGTCATAGAGAGGGTTGCCCCAGAGCTGTCCCGTGGGGGAGAAATAGTCTGGGGGGACCCCGGCGGCTTCCAGAGGCTGGCCTTCCTCATCCAGGCGGAAATATCTGGGATGGGTATAGGTAGCACAGCTGTCCTGGGCCACATAGATGGGAAGGTCTCCCAGAAGGGAGACGCCCCTGGCCTCCCCGTATTCCTTCATTTTCTGCCACTGGTGGAAGAAGGCATACTGAAGGAAGCGGTGGTAGTCCATGCCGCTGCGCTGGCGGCTGCTGAGGCGGGAGGAGAAATCCTGGATATCCAGCCAGAAGGGCCCCATATCCTTCTTCTTCAGGACCTTGTAGAGGCAGTAGCCCTCCAGCCAGAAGGCATTGGCTTCTGTAAAGGCTTCAAAGGCCTTCCTGGAGAGGAAGCCTTCCTGGGCCCTGCCATAATACACCTTACGCCGGAAGGTGAGGTAGGCCTTATGGAAGAGGGGCAGCTTCACCTTCCGCACCAGCTCATAGTCAATGCGGTCCGGGGGCAGGAGGCTGGCCTCCAATTCCTTCCGGGCGGCTTTTACATCGCTTTCCCGGAGGAGGCCTTCTGCTGCCAGATCCTCCAGGGAGAGGTAGAGGCAGGAGCCGGCAAAGAGGCTGCTGCTCTGGTAGGGAGTCTCCCCGGTGCCCAGGGGGTTGATGGGAAGGAGCTGCCACCAGGCGGCTCCCCCCTTAGCCAGCAGGTCGATCCAGTTCCGGGAGGCTTCTCCCAGATCCCCGATGCCCATAGGGGAAGGAAGGGAGGCCAGGGGCATGAGGACCCCTAACTCTTTGGGTTTGTGGAGCTGGGGCTTCTTCTTGCGGATCAGCAGCAGGAGTCCTTCCAGTGGGGCCAGGCCCCTGTACTCCCAGCCTACCCGGCCTCCTCCCAGGAGATCAAAGGCCTCTTCATCTTCCTCCAGGGACAGGCGCACCACCCTTTCCCTGTCAGGACAGCGGCTGCCATAGACAGCCAGGGTCTCTTCCCCTTTGCGGATGCGGAAGGCGAAGATATCCTCATCTTCCCCTTCGGCAAAGGGCTCCAGCTCTCCCTGGTTCCAGTGGTCATATTCCCGGCGCAGGGCTGTCAGGCGGCGGTACCAGGAAAGAAGTTCCTGGTCCTCCCGGCCCCAGGGGAAGGTCCCCCTGTTGAAGGGATCTCCATAACCCTCCATTCCCGCTTCATCTCCGTAATAGATGGCTGGAACCCCGGGGAGGCAGAGCTGGTACAGGGCCATGAGCTTCAGGCGCTGAAGGCCCAGGCGCCGGGCTTCCCAGGACAGGCGGAAGCTTCCCCTGTCCTCTTCGCTGAGGGTGTGGGGGGGTGGGGCCTCTCCCAGGAGGGTGAGGATCCGCTCCTGGTCATGGCTTCCGATGAGGTTCATGGCGCTGCGGAAATTTTCCCTGGGATAGTTTTCCCAGAGGGTGTGGAGGCGCCGGGCTGCCATGGAGGCAGGAATGCGCTTCAGGAGGAAATCCAGAAGGATGCTCCGGAGGGGGTAGTTCATCACCCCGTCCAGTTCCGCCCGGGTGAAGTAGGGGCGGAGGCTGCCATAGCTCACCTTATTGCTGGCATCCTCCCAGACCTCTCCCAGGAGGACGCTTTCCGGATCCAGGCTCTTCATCTTTTCCCGGAAGCCTTCAATGAAGGAACTGGGCAGCTCATCGGCCACATCCAGCCGCCAGCCGGCGGCCCCAGCCTTCATCCAGTGTTCCAGGACGCTTCCTTCTCCTTCAAAGATAAAGCTTCTGTACCCGGGATGGTCTTCATGGACTTCCGGCAGGTCCCGGATGCCCCACCAGGCGGAATATTCCTGGCCCCCCTCCTGGAAGCGGAACCAGGAGCGGTATGGGGAGTTGGGATCCTGCCAGGCTCCTCCCTCTCCGTAGCTGCCATAACGGTTGAAGTACAGGCTGTCCGCTCCCGTATGGCTGAAGACCCCGTCCAGAAGGATGCGGATCCCCCGGCCTGCCGCTGCTTCCACCAGAGCTCTGAAATCCTCTTCCGTTCCCAGCATGGGATCGATGCGGTGGTAATCTCCCGTATCATAGCGGTGGTTGCTGGCCGCCTGGAAGATGGGATTCAGATAAAGGACGCTCACCCCCAGCTCCTCCAGGTAGGGGAGCTTCTCCCGGATCCCGGCCAGATTCCCCCCGAAGAAGTCCCAGCGCCTGATGCTGCCATCCCCCCGGCGCTGGTAGAAGGGGCTGTCCTCCCAGCTTCCGTGGAGCAGGCTGTCTTTCTTGGGCCCCAGGTAGCAGCCCGGCTCTCCGGCCTTATGGAAGCGGTCCGGGAAGATCTGATAAAGGATCCCCTCCTTGTACCAGTCCGGGACAGACCGGGGGATGTAGACTGTGATCTGGTAATAGGGGGGGAGGTTCCGGGTCAGCAGCCCCGCTCCCCCCAGTTCCTCGTAGCAGCGCCCGTAGTGCCAGACTTCCTCCCCCTTGGCCAGGCGGAAGGCATACCAAAGCAGCCCCGGCTCTTCCGGGGCTGTGAAGGTGCAGTGAAAGCCCCTTGGGCCAGGTTCCATGGCCAGGGCCTCTTCCTCTCCTCCCCGGCCCCGGAGGAGGAGCTGGCAGGCATCCCAGGCCGCCGCTTCTGTTTCCAGGGTCAGGGTCAGAGCTGTCCCTGTGGGGACAGCTCCGAAGGGCTTCCGGCATTCCAGCCGGAAAGAATCATGACAGACAGTGGGAGACAATCGGACTCCTCCTTTTCAAACTGGTTTCTACTTCCCGCCCAGAAGGCTGTGGTAGAGGGCCATGTATTCCCCGGCGCTTTTCTTCCAGCTGAAGTCCTGGGCCAGGGCATTGTCTGCCAGGACCTTCCAGGCTGCCGGATTTTCCCGGTAGAGCCCTACAGCCCGGCGCACTGCATCCAGGAACTCATGGGCGTTATAGTTGGCGAAGGTGAAGCCCGTCCCCTCTCCTGTAAACTGGTTGTAGGGAATGACGCTGTCCTTCAGGCCCCCTGTCTCCCGGACCACAGGCAGGGTGCCATAGGCCATGGCGATCATCTGGGAGAGGCCGCAGGGCTCGAAGAGGGAAGGCATCAGCAGGAGATCTCCGGAGCCGTAAAGCTTATGGGCCAGGCCCTCATCATAGCGGATCAGGGCCCGGAGCTTCCCGGGCCAGGCTTCCTCTGCCTTCTGGAGGATGGTCTCATAGCGAGGCTCTCCTGTTCCCAGGATGACAAGTTCCAGGGGCAGGGTCAGGAGTTCCGGCAGGATATGGGCCAGAAGATCCAGGCCTTTCTGGTCTACCAGGCGGGTGACCATAACAGCCAGGGGGATATCCTTCCCTACAGGAAGCCCCAGCTCCTCCTGAAGGCGGAGCTTGTTCTCCCCCTTCTTCTCCAGGGAGCTGCGGAAATTCACCCAGAGGCTCTGGTCTTTCAGGGGATTGTATTTCTCCGTGTCGATGCCGTTGAGGATGCCGGAAAGGTCCCGGCTGCGGTAGCGGATCACTTCCTCCAGGCCCTCCCCATAGTATGGGGTCTGGATCTCATGGGCATAGGAAGGGCTCACTGTGGTAATCCGGTCCGCTGCCATCAGCCCGCCCTTCAGGAGGTTCAGCTGGCCTTCATAGGCCAGCCAGTTATATGCTTTGCGCTGGTTGTTCCCAAAGCCCAGAAGGTCTCCGAAGGCTTCGTTTCCCATAAAGCCCTGATGGCGCAGGTTATGGATGGTAAGAAGGCTGCGGATTTTCTTGTGTCTGGGGGAGCTGCCATACTGCTCCTTGAGGAGGAGGGGGATGGCGGCTGCATGCCAGTCATGGCAGTGAAGGATATCCACGGGGAAATCCTCCATCAGGGCCAGGGCCTCCAGGACAGCCTTGGAGAAGAAGGCGAAGCGCTCGCCATCATCAAAATAGCCATAGAGCCCTTCCCGCCCAAAGTATTCCTCTTCTTCAATGAGGTAGTAGGTGACTCCCCCATAGAGGACTTCCAGAAGGCCGGCGGTACGGGTCCTCCAGGAAAGGCGCACGGTGAAACGTCCCAGGAAGCGGGCTTCCTTCAGAAGCTCTTCCGGAATGGTGCGGTACCGGGGCATGATCACCCGGACATCGGCCCCTTCCTTGAGGAGGGCGCCGGGCAGGGAGCCCCCTACGTCTCCCAGGCCTCCGGCCTTGATAAAGGGGAAGGCTTCCGCCAGAGCGAAGAGAATATTCATAAGGGGCCTCCTTTCTCAGATGCGTTTGGATTTGGGGATGAAGAGAGGTACTTCCTGATCCCCTTTGATCATGCTGTTTTCCGTGACCCGGACGCTTTTGTCCAGGATCACATTTTCCAGATAGGCGCCTTTGCTGATGACGCAGTCATGCATGATGATGCTGTCCTTGACTTTTGCCCCTTCTTCTACCACCACGCCCCGGCAGAGGAGGCTCCGGACCACCTTCCCGTCCAGGGTGCAGCCGCTGGAGACGATGGCTTCCCGGACATCGCAGCCATCTCCATAGCGGGTGGGAGGGTTATCCTTGACCCGGGTGATGACTCTGCGTTTTAGATGGAAGAGCTCCTGGCTGACCTGGGGCTTCATCAGATCCATATTGGCTTTGAAGTAGCTTTCCTTGGAATAGATGGTGGCATAGTAGCCAGGAGACTCAACCCCTTTGGCTATGCCCCGGCCCGCAAGTTCCCGGGCCAGATCTCCGGGATCGCTTTCCGTCCCTTCTTCATATTCCTGAAGGATGGACAGCAGGAGCCCCCGGCTGACGATGAGAAGGTCCATGAAGTAGGGGGCCCCCTCTTCCGGCATTCCGGCAGGGATCAGGCCCTTGACCAGGCCGTTCCCGTCCAGATCCAGCAGGCTGCCGTCAGGATCCAGGATGTCCCCCTCCTTGGCCTTGTGATACAGGAAGGTGCAGGTACGCCCTTCCCGATGATGAGCCTCCAGATGCTCCCGGAGATCCAGGCTGAAGATGCTGTTGCTTCCGGACAGGAGGATGCTTTCCGCTTCCTCCCGCTGGAAGAAATCCATGTTTTTCTTCAGGTCCTTCAGGGCGAAGCGGTCTTTGGAATACAGCCAGTTGGTGACCCCGGGAAGGAAGAAAAGGCCCCCGGACTTGCGGTCCAGATCCCACTCCTTGCCCGAGCCCAGATGATCTACAATGGGTCTGTAGAGGTAGGGGTTCACAAAGCCAACGCTTTTGATTCCCGCATGAACCATGGCGGAAAGGGGGAAATCCGACATGGCATAGCGCCCGCCGAAGGGCATGGCTGCCGGAGGCCGGCTCAGGGTCATTTCCCGGAGGCCGTCCAGACGATAGTTGCAGGCTATGATGCCAAGTGTCTTGTTCATGTCCCTCTCCTCCTATTCCTTGGCGCCGCAGGGAGCCGCTGCTTCCTGCTGCCGCCGGAAGCCTTCAATCACTTTGATCCGCTCTTCTCCGGAGCCCTGATCATCGATGATGATATTGGCCTCGGAGGAGATTTCCACCCCGGTGCCCACAATGGCTCTGGAGAGGGTGGCGCCGGCTTCCACCCGGACATTGGGGAGAAGGATGGAATCCTTGACCAGGGCTCCTGCTCCCACCTGGACTCCTGCATGGAGGATGGAATTCTCCACTGTCCCGTTGATGCAGCAGCCATTGCCGATGATGGAATTCCTCACCCGTGCTCCTGACCCCATGGTCTGGGGAGGCAGGATCTCGCTGTTGGAATAGATGGGCTGGCTGGTTTCAAAGAGGTTCAGGGGGTGGTTCCGGTCCAGGAGCTCCATGTTGGCTT
Organism: uncultured Eubacteriales bacterium; assembly: GCA_964389165.1. Lineage (GTDB taxonomy): Bacteria > Bacillota > TC1 > TC1 > TC1 > CAYMDI01. The sequence continues at coordinate 11,770 of CAYMDI010000023.1, forward strand.
CATAGTAGCTTTCAATGGTCCCCACATCCCGCCAGTAGCCTTCAAAGCTATAGGTATACATAGGCTCCTCCATCCCCAGAAGCCGGGGGAGGATGTCCTTGCCGAAATCGTGGTCGGAAGAGCTGTCGCTCTCATCCTCGATAAGGGCCTTGCGGAGGATGGGGTAATTGAAGATATAGATGCCCATAGAGGCCAGTGTGCTGTCAGGGACAGCAGGCTTTTCTGTGAACTTCACAATCCGCCCTGTCTCATCTGTGGTGAGGATGCCGAAACGGGAGGCCTCTTCCATGGAGACGTCCATGACAGCGATGGTGACAGCCGCTCCTTTGTCCTTGTGGACCCGGAGCATCTTATCGTAGTCCATCTTGTAGATGTGATCCCCGGAGAGGACAAGGACATATTCGGGCTGGTAGGAATCCATATAGCCGATGTTCTCATAAAGAGCATTGGCGGTTCCCTTGTACCAGCGGCCCCCCCGTTCGCTGACGTAGGGGGAGAGGATGCTGACCCCGCCATTGCTGGCACTGTCCAGATCCCAGGCCGCGCCGATGCCGATATAGGCATTGAGGGACTGGGGCTTGTACTGAGTCAGGACTCCCACTGTGTCAATGCCGGAGTTCATGCAGTTGCTGAGGCTGAAGTCGATGATCCGGTATTTCCCCCCGAAGTGGACTGCGGGTTTGGCGATCTCCCGGGTGAGGGAGCCCAGGCGGGTGCCCTGGCCTCCGGCCAGGAGCATCGCGATGCATTCTTTTGCTGCCATGTGAAGCCTCCTTTCTATCTGTCCTCTATTTATCCCGGGTTACCGGCACCTGCCAGATATCCCGGGCGTATTCCCTAATGCTTCTGTCACTGGAGAAGATTCCTGAAGCGGCGATGTTGTGCAGGGCCATGGCCTGCCAGGACTTCCTGTCCCCATAGGCCTTGTCCATCTCCAGAAAACATTCTGTATAGGCCTGGAAGTCCTTCAGAACGAAGAAGTGGTCGTTGTCCCGGAGCATGGAGTCCCGGATTTCCATAAAGTCCCCGCCCCCTTCCCGGAACCAGCCGCTTGTCAGCTGATCCAGAATCAGGCGGATTCTCGGATCGGACTCATAGAGGTCCATGGAACGGTAGCCGTTGCGGAGGTAATAGTCGATGACTGTTTCCGCCCGGAGGCCGAAGATGAAGATGTTCTCCTCTCCCACTGCCTCCTGGATTTCCACATTGGCCCCGTCCAGGGTGCCCAGGGTCACTGCGCCGTTCATCATGAACTTCATGTTCCCTGTTCCGCTGGCTTCCCGGCTGGCTGTGGAGATCTGCTCAGAGATATCTGCTGCGGGATAGATGAGCTGGGCGATGGAGACATTGAAGTTCTCCACAAAGACCACCTTCAGCATCCCCTTCACCACAGGGTCTGCATTGATCCGCTCTCCCAGAGAGTGGATGAGCTTGATGACGCTTTTGGCATAATGATAGCCCGGGGCGGCCTTCCCACCGATCAGGAAGACGTAAGGCCGCTCCAGGACCAGGCTCCCCTCCTTGATGCGGTTGTAGAGATCCATGATCTTGAAGACATTGAGAAGCTGGCGCTTATAGGCGTGGATCCGCTTCACCTGGACATCGAAAACGGCATCGGGATCCAGACTGACGTTCTGGGTCTTCATGAGGCGGTTGGAGAGGAGGACCTTGTTCTCATACTTCACGGCCCCCAGCTCTTCCAGGAAGGCGGCATCCTTCTTGAAGGGAAGGAGTCCCTGGAGCTTCTCCGGCTCCTTGATCCAGTCCGGCCCGATGGCCTTTGTGATAAGGCGGGAAAGGCTGGGATTAGATTCCAGGAGGAAGCGCCGGTGGCTTACTCCATTTGTCTTGTTGTTGTACTTATAGGGGTAGATGATATTGAAGTCCGGATGGACGTCTTTTTTCAGGATGTCCGTGTGCAGCTGGGAGACCCCGTTGACGGAGTGGCTGCCGATGACGGCCAGGTTGGCCATCCAGATCTGGTTATCGTAGATGGGTGTCGTATTGGCAATGATATCCCGATTGCGGATGAAGCGGTTGGCCAGTTTCTCCTTAAAGCGCCTGTCGATTTCCTCGATGATCATCCAGATCCGGGGCAGGAGCTCCTGCATCATGTACACGGGCCATTTTTCCAGGGCCTCGGGCATGATTGTATGGTTGGTGTAGGAGAGGGTGTTGATTGTGATGTTCCAGGCCTCCTCCCAGCCCAGGCCGTTCTCATCCATCAGGAGGCGCATGAGTTCCGGAACGCAGAGGGCGGGATGGGTGTCATTGATATGGATGCTGACCCGCTTGGGGAGCTGGGAGAGGGGTAGCCCTGTCTTCCGGAAGTGGCGGAGGATGGAGGCCAGCCCCGCGGCTACGAAGAAGTATTCCTGCTTCAGGCGGAGCTCCTTCCCGGCCTGGCTGTAATCCTCGGGGTAGAGGATCCCCGAAATGGCCTGGATGTCTGCCTGGTAATGCTCCTGTGGATCGAAGCCTGCCTTGAGGCTGGCCCCTGGATACTGGGTCGCTACCGGTTCTGCACTCCACAGGCGCAGGGTATTGATGGTTTCTATGCTGTCATAGCTGATCAGGGGGACATCATAGGGGACGGCCATTACAGCCTCATAACCTTCATGGCGGAAGGACATCCTGCCCCCTCTGCTGTCCATGGAGACGTTCCCCCGGAAACGCACCACCACCCCTTCTTCAGGGCGGCGGATATCCCAGGGATAGCCGTTCTTCAGCCATTCGTCGGGAACTTCCACCTGGTAGCCGTCAATGAGCTTCTGCTGGAAAAGGCCATGGCGGTAGCGGATGCCGTTGCCGTGGCCGGAGAGGCCTAAGAAGGCCATAGAGTCCAGGAAGCAGGCAGCCAGGCGGCCCAGGCCTCCGTTGCCAAGTCCTGCATCCTTCTCCTGTTCGTAGAGGTCCTCCATGTGGATTCCCATTTCCTCCATGGCTTCTGTGACCATGCCCTTTACCCCCAGGTTGTTCAGGGTATAGGAGAGGAGCTTGCCGATGAGGAATTCCATGGAAAAATAGTAGACTTCCTTCCGGCCCTCTGCCAGATCCCGCTGCCTGGAGGCTTCCCAGTCCCCTTTCACCTGGTCCATGAGAAGGAGGACCAGGGCATGATACTGCTCCCAGTGGGTCCCCTCCCCGGGGCTCTTTCCTTCCAGCTCTCTGAATTTCTCCTGAAAAGCCTTCTGGAATCCTTTTTTATCTTTGTGCATCCACATCCTCCTCCCGGGAAAATGAAAAAGACCCATGGGAACCAGGAAACCGCAGTTCCCCTCTATCCCCTATGAGCCTTGACCTTCCCCCAGCTATGTTGATTGATCCGGAAGAATGGAGTCGGCTCCATTCCCGCTATTGTCATCGCTGTTGTCTTTCCTGTCCTTGGGTAGTATGTATATATTACCACAAGGAGGGGGCTTTGTGCCCTTTTCCCCCACAAAAAAACAGGGATTTCACATCCATTTAACAAGAAAGCCCCCCGGCGGCCGGGAGGCTCATCATCATTCCTGTCTGTCAGGCTCCTCCACATAGGAGAAGAACTGGCTGTCCTTCCGGAGAAGGTGCCCCAGGATCACGTCGTCCAGGATGAAGGAAATGTAGGCCGTGGGCCCTGCTTCCCCCCTGGCAGCCGCTTCCGCCAGACGGCCGGCTTTGTTCAGGAGCTCTTTGTGGATCAGGGTATGCTGTTCCACCTCAGGGTAGCCCTTCTCCTCCAGGACCCCTTCCTCATAGGTGAAATGCATCTGGGTATGGGCCAGGATGGCCTGGAGATGTTTGAGGATCTCTTCTTCCGGCTTCTGGGCCAGGACACTATCCAGAAGGCGCTGCCCCAAGGCCAGAAGCTCTTTGTGCTGGCTGTCCAGCACGGGATGCCCGGAAGCCATCTCCGGCTGCCACTCCAGTTCCAGAGCAGCCAGGGGCTTACGCAGGGCATGGGACAGTTCCACCCTGTTCCGTCCCCCGTTCTTTGCGGCATAAAGGGCATCATCTGTCCGTTTATACCATTGGAGGAAGGACTCCTCCGGAAGGCGCTGGGCGCCCCCCAGGCTGGCCGTGAGCTTCAGGCCCTCAGGGAAGTCCCCTTCCCCCATGGCCAGGCGGATCTTCTCCGCGGCCCGGGATGCTCCTGCCAGGTCTGTGGCCTCCAGGAGGATGAGGAACTCCTCCCCCCCGAAGCGCACCAGATGATCCGCGCTCCGGATGCGTCCCTGGATCAGCCGGGCTGTCTCCTTCAGAACCTCGTCTCCCACAGGATGGCCGTAGGTATCGTTTACGTCTTTGAAATGGTCCAGGTCCAGCATCAGAAGGGAAAGGGGCTTCCCGGACTTCTCCCCCCTGTGGATGATGCGGTCGATCTGGGTCATGAAATAGTTCCGGGACAGGGCTCCGGTGAGGCTGTCATAATATCCCAGCTCCCGGATTTCCTCCTCCGCTTCCTTGCGGTCCTGGATGTTCCGGGCGCTTCCTAAGAGGAGCCGCTCTCCCTCCCCTTCATAAAGGGACAGAGAAAGCTCCAGCCAGACCTGATCCCCCAGGATATTGCCCAGGGCCATTTCCATCAGATCGGGGAAAGG